>JAGOHC010000108.1 GCA_017996375.1 Saprospiraceae bacterium
GGATAAAGAATTTGTAGTATTAACGGATGGCGATATAACTATAAAATATTTCGTGATTAATTTAGGTGTTAACCTCGAACAAGACAAGGTAGCTTACATAGAAGCCGAAATTCTTATAAAATAGAGGCAATTATTAAATATTAACCAAAAAAATGCTGTTTCTCAATAGGTTATAAAAAATATTAACAAAAAATAATTAATAAAATACTTGTTTGTTCAAATAAAGTGTAATAAATTTGCACCCGATTTGGGAAATCGCCTTAGCCCGATTTTGGCATATTCCACATCACTTTTTTAATACTATTTTAAATTGCATAAAATATTTAATCGTGAATACATTAAGTTTTAGAACGGAGCATGCAAGCAAACATAACATGACCCGCCAGTGGTACATCGTAGATGCACAAAATATGGTGGTTGGTCGTCTTTGCTCACGCATCGCACACGTTTTGCGCGGCAAGCACCGCCCTGATTACACACCGCACGTTGATTGCGGCGATTTCGTTATCGTATTAAATGCTGATAAAATTCGCTTTACAGGTGGTAAAATGAACGACAAAAATTATTTGACTTATTCACTTTATCCAGGCGGACAGAAAAGCGAATCAGCTAAGAATTTATTGGCACGCCGTCCAGAGCAAATTATAGAGCGTTCCGTAAAAGGGATGTTGCCAAAAAATAAGTTGGGTAGAGCTATGTTTAAAAAATTATTTTTATACACAGGCACCGACCACCCACACGCAGCGCAACAGCCAAAAGAATTCAAATTTTAATTCATTAACATTGTAAAAGAATAGCATAAATGGAAATGATTAATGCCATAGGCAGAAGAAAAGCATCCGTTGCGCGCGTTTACCTATCCAAAGGAGAAGGTAAAGTAACCGTAAACGGTAAAGATTATAAAACTTACTTTCCACAAGTTCACATTCAACATAACATCACAGACCCATTCACTACAATCGAAACAGCAGACATCTTCGATGTGAATGTAAATGTACATGGGGGAGGCTTCAAGGGGCAGTCAGAGGCAGTGCGTATGGCAATCTCTCGAGCGTTAGTGAAACTCGATGAAGAGTTCCGCAAACCACTCAAAGCAAAGAAATTTCTTACACGCGATTCGCGTGTGGTTGAACGTAAGAAGCCGGGTAAACCGGGTGCTCGTAAAAGTACGCAGTTCAGCAAGCGTTAATCCTGTTTCAAAAAATTTATTATTCAACATAATCATTTTTCACCGAACGGAGTTTGATGCCCGAAAATTTGCATTAAACAAACGTCATTTATACATAATATTATGGCTAAACCAACATATAAAGAGATGCTTGATGCAGGTGTTCACTTCGGACACATGAGAAGAAAATGGAATCCGAAAATGTCGCCTTTCATCTTTGCCGAGCATAAAGGAATTCATATCATTGACCTCAACCGTACCAGCGATTGCTTAGATCGTGCTGCATTTGCTATGAAGCAATTAGCAAAATCAGGTAAAAAGATTTTGTTCGTTGCCACTAAAAAGCAAGCACGCGACCAAGTTGCTAATGCTGCCAAGAGCGTCAATATGCCATTTGTTACAGACCGTTGGCTAGGAGGTATGATGACCAACTTCTCTACCATTCGCAAGTCTGTGAAGAAGATGAACAATATAGAACGTTTATTGACAGACGCTACGGTAACAAGCCTTACCAAAAAAGAGCGTTTGATGATGGACAGAGAGCGTACTAAGATGGATAAGCAGTTAGGGGGTATCGCAAATATGAATCGTTTGCCTGCGGCTGTATTCTTGGTAGATATTTCGCATGAACACATTGCTTTGGCAGAAGCGCAACGCTTAGGCTTGCGTACTTTCGGTATAGTAGATACTAACTCTAACCCAGATTTAGTCGATTTTCCTATTCCAGGAAATGACGACGCATCTAAATCCGTTGCTATTCTAACTAACTTCATGGTGGAGGCTATCCGCGAAGGGTTAGAAGAGCGCAAAGCAGCTAATGGTGGTAAGGAAGACGAATAGTTTTTTGAAGTTTGAACTTTTTTGACAAAAAAACGTTCCATATCACTAACATTTAAAACTATATAAATTTTACCAAATAATGGAAGTAAAAATTTCAGCACAAGATGTTAATAAATTACGCCAGATGACTGGTGCCGGTATGATGGATTGCAAAAAAGCATTGGAAGAAGCTAATGGCGATTTCGATGCAGCGATTGAAATACTTCGCAAAAAAGGGCAAAAAGTTGCCGGCAAACGCGCTGACCGCGATGCTAAAGAAGGCGTTTGTATTGCCTTGACTTCGGCAAATCGTAATAACGGTATCCTTATTCGTTTGAGTTGCGAAACAGATTTCGTTGCTAAAAATGATGGCTTCGTTGCCTTAGCAACTGAGTTTGCTCAAGCGGCATTAAAACATTTGCCAAATAACATTGACGAACTAAACGCATTGCCGTATGGCGATATAACCATAGCCGAAAAAGTTGCAGAGCAAACGGGTGTTATTGGAGAAAAAATAGAAATTTCTCAATATGATAAAATCGTTACGGCAGCAGGCGAAGGTCAGGTTATTCCGTATATCCACATGGGTAATCGCGCAGCAGTAATTGTAGCTTTAAATCAAGAAGGTCCAAACTTAGTAGATGCAGGCAAAAACGTTACGATGCAGATTGCCGCTATGCAACCTGTGGCAGTTGATAAAAGCAGTGTTCCACAATCAGTAATCGAAAAAGAATTAGAAATTGCAAAGGAGATTGCTCGCAATGAGGGCAAACCTGAAGCAATGCTTGATAAGATTGCCCAAGGTCGCTTGTCAAAGTTTTTCCAAGAGAGCACCTTATTAGAACAAAAGTATGTAAAAGATAATAGTGTTACCGTAGCACAATATTTGGACAGCGTTCAGAAAGGGCTTACCGTAACCGCCTTCTATCGAGTAGCATTAGGATAATTTTTAAAAGCGAACTGTCAATAACAGTTCGCTTTTTTTATGTCATATTTACTTCTTTCCTTATCTCTAAAACTTTAATATAATGGCCAAATACAAAAGAGTGTTGTTAAAACTAAGTGGAGAAGCCTTAATGGGTAGCCAATCATTCGGTATTGAACCAACAGTTTTAAAACATTATTGTGAACAAATAAAAGAGTTAGTTGATGCTGGTATACAAGTAGCTGTAGTAATTGGTGGAGGAAATATTTTTAGAGGGTTACAAGCGGAAAAAACTGGTATTGACCGCGTGCAAGGCGACTATATGGGTATGTTAGCCACTGTTATTAATGGCATGGCTATACAAAGTACGCTCGAAGGTATGGGCGTTTATACGCGCCTCATCACCGCTATTGAAATGAAACAAATTGCTGAATTATATATTCGCCGCCGCGCCGTGCGACATTTAGAGAAGGGCAGAGTAGTTATTTTTGGCGCCGGAACAGGTAGCCCTTATTTTACTACCGATTCTGCTGCTGCCTTACGAGCAAATGAAATCAATGCAGAAGTAATTTTAAAAGGAACGCGCGTAGATGGTATCTATACTGCTGATCCTGAGAAAGATCCCGCCGCCATCAAATTTGATACACTTACGTTTAGTAAAGTAATCAACTTAGGGTTGAGTGTGATGGATAGAACTGCATTTACACTCTGCCAAGAAAACAACCTTCCAATTATTGTTTTTGATATTAATAAACCGGATAATCTCCGCCGGATAATCAATGGTGAACACGTCGGCACTTTAGTAGAAGGATAAATGTTTCGTTTGAAATAAATCAAAAAGCCAATGGTATTTTCCATTGGCTTTTTGATTATGTTAGCTCCGTTGAAGAAATTTCGTAGCGATCTATAAATTCAGAAATTATCTTTCCGACAACGTCTTTCAGGTATGCTCGTTCAGTGCGGGCGATAGCTTTCAATTTTTCTAATTTTTTTCTATCAAAAATTAATGTAATGCGTTGCTGTTCAGCTGTATTGCCTTCAGTTTTGATGGATGTTTCAACTGTTTGTCGAATTAGTGCATCCAAGCCACTTAACGGTGGTCTAATAAAATTTCTTGACTTGGCTACAACAGTAGTTATTTCCGAGTTAGTTGTCTGCGAGGGTGCAATCGATGAAACGGAATCATTAATGGCTTCCTGTAACAACGATTCTAAATCGGAAGTAAAATTCTTTGAAGATAGGCTTCTGCCAGTAGCGGTAGTTTTGCGAACAATAGTGCGCGTCTTGCCATCATCATCCTTGCCAACAAAAAATGACACAGATTCCTCTACGGGGTTCTCCACCTCTGCAATACTTGTGGATATACCAAATACACTTTCCAATCCGGTTTTAAGATTCTTCTTGCTCACAATTTATCCGATTAAATTTTTAAAAATGAGGTGTTGAAATGCTATTGAACATTTACAGCAACCGCAGATTTTTGGCGTTGCTCCACACGTGCCAATAACTCTTTACACAAGGACAAATAATCGTCAGCACCCGGGCTTTTAGGTTGATAGGCAAATATATCTTTGCGTTGAGCAGGTGCCTCCGCCAATGCAACGTTATCGCGGATAAGCGTATTAAACACTTTCTCCCCAAAATATTTACGAATGGTATCCACTACATCGCGATTCAATACTTTGCGGTGGTCATACATAGTGGCAATTACACCACCTATTTCAAGATTTTTGTTTAACCTGAACTTAACTTTATCTATAACTTGTTTTATTTTTGCTAACCCTTGCAAAGCCAAAAATTCCGTTTGTAGTGGGATTAGCACATACTGGCTACTGGTTAGTGCGTTCAACGTTAATAGCCCCAACGATGGCGGACAATCTATAATGATGTAATCATAATCTTCCTGTAGTGGGCTGAACAACTCGCGCATAATATACTCACGACCGGCTTCATTGATGAGTTCCATTTCTGCACCGGATAAATCCAGAGAAGAAGTAATTACATCCAAACCGGGCTTTACTGTGTACGGTACTAATTCGGATTCTCCTCGAATAGATTCGTAGATGGTGTATTTTTGTCGAGGAATGCCTAAAGATAGTGATAGGTTGGCTTGAGGGTCAAGGTCTATTAACAAAACTCTTTTGCCTAACTCTACCAAACCTGCACCAATATTTATGCTGCTAGTTGTTTTCCCGACGCCACCCTTGTGGTTGAGGAGTGAAATGACAAATCCCATAGTATAATCGTTTGTTGTTAAAATGTTGCTTAATTTGTATTTCTCTTATTGAAATACATTTGTCCTATTCACAAAAGTACGTATAAATTTAAGAAATTTATCATGTATTTAGTAAAAAATATGACGAGATTTTATATTATTGATGTTCGTAATACGTTAAGTAGTGTGTTTTATTAACTAAGCTATTCATTAAAAAAAATCGCAGTTGAAGTTTTTTTTACAATTAATTTGTTGTGCAATTATTTTATCGTTTTCCCGAACGAATCTTTACTGCACTGTCCCGAAAAAATTTGAATATTCAGAGGCATCCGCGCAAGCGTATCAATCCATTTTTGACTTACGGCTGAAAGAAGCAACCACCCAAATTAACCACTTAAAAAAAATCGAACCTGACAATCTAATTCCTATATTTTTAGAAAATTATATTGATTTTTTTAAAATATTTATCAACGAAAATGAGAATGAATTTCGTAGCCTTTCGGCAAACAAAGATGTTCGTTTAAACAAGTTACGACAAGGCGATACGAATTCGCCCTACTACCGCTATTGCCAAGCCGAACTACATTTCCAATGGGCATTGGCACGACTCAAATTTGAAGAAAATTATACAGCATTCAATGAAATATCGAAGGCATACGCCTTACTCACTGAGAACCAAAAACGCTTTCCTGAATTTGTTGCTAATAATAAAACCTTAGGGCTAATACACGCAGTTATCGGTACAATTCCTGATAAGTTTAAATGGGGTGTTAAGTTGGTTAGTGGCATGAGTGGCTCTATCGCACAAGGCAGAAACGAGATTGAAGCTGTATTGCAATATGCACAATACAACGATTTTCCTTTTGAACAAGAAACTGTAATCATGTATGCATTTTTGTTATTACATCTCAACAACAAAAGTGATGCAGCATGGTCTGTTTTACAAAACAACAAAAAACTAAATCCTAAAACGAGTGCGTTATCTTGCTTTGTGCTCTCGAATGTTGCAGCACATAGCGGAAGAAATGACGAGGCGATTAAAATACTTTCGCAGAAACCAGTGGGTACACAGTATCATCCGTTCTATTTTTTAGACTATCAACTCGGGTTGTACAAATTATATCGATTAGATGCTGATGCAGACAAATATTTATCCGTTTATACACAAAAATTCAGAGGGAAAAATTATATCAAAGAAGCCTACCAGAAACTGGGTTGGTTTGCATTAATTAATAATCGTCCGGCTTCTTATAAACAAAATATGGCTTGCGTAACGCTGTACGGGACAGTAATCATTGAAGGTGATAAAAATGCACTTGCTGAAGCCAAAAAGAAAGAAACACCCAACGTTACCTTGCTCAAAGCAAGGCTGCTTTTTGATGGCGGCTATTTTAGCAAAGCGTATTTATTGTTGAAAAGTATTTCTGTGCAGCAATTTACGAATAAAGCAGAGCAGTTGGAATATCTTTACCGAATGGGGCGCATCGCACACCAACTAAAGTATGGGCAAGAAGCAAAAACTAATTATTTACAAACAATTGAAAAAGGTGAAAAGGAAACGTCTTATTTTGCTTGTAATGCTGCGCTTCAATTAGGGCTGTTGATGGAAGAACAGGGTGACAAAAAACAAGCAGTTGCTTATTACAAACGCTGCCTTTCAATGAACCCATCAGAGTACGCCGATGGCTTGCACCAAAAAGCAAAAGCTGGTATTAACCGATTGAAATAGATTTTATTTACCACTTAGGACATTGCAGATCGCCAAAGTAATAAACTATTCCGATGCCTAACATTCCGTATGTATCTTTAGTGCGACTGTTTCCGCGTTGTCTGCCTTTTTCGCCGATTAAGTTTTCTGAACGGTCAGACATTTGAACGGCAAGTTGCCCGCGCAATGATTCCAAATCGCGCATATTGGGATATACGGTGCTTACATCATCTAAGTAGTCGGTGAATGTTTGGCGCATCGCTAACTCAATATTGATACTCCATTCGTAACTCAAGTCAATTTTGAAACCACCGCCATAAAGCCATGCACCGGCAACAGTAGAATACTCATCACCTTTGAACTGTCCTTCTGTACCCAAAGTAGCCAATTCTACCACGCGCCCATTGTCGGTATCTGCCAACGGATTAAATTTAAACACCGACAGACCTGCAAATATATAAGGAGTGAAAAATTCGTCTTTACTTCCGTGATTGTAAGGCAAGAAGTTAAATTCAAATTGCGATGAAGCATCCCAAATGCGAGAGCGGAAACTCAAATTTCGCTCATGTTCGTAGGTGTTCTTTGAATCAGCATCATTGGCGGAAACATTACCATAATTGCCTGAAAATTTCAAACATACGCGATTGTTAAAATTGAATCTGCCGATTATTCCGGCTGCAAGTCCTGGGTGATTTATGTTGTAAGAGGTATTCAAATCACCAAAATAGTGGGATGCGCCTATCCAACCACCTAATTCCCAGCCTTGTTGAGCAAATAGGGATAGCTGGCAACAAATAAAAACTAAAAGTATTGTATTTTTCACGAGTGTGATAATTGAATGACTGAAAAACGTTCACGGAAAATAGCATAACGCTAAAACGGCTGCAAAATTATGGTAAATAAAGTTAAGATGCCACTTATTGCAAACATATTAACGATTTTTTGTATGTGCTAATGAAAATATTATACCACTTTTGTATGTAGGCAGGTTGAATGTTTAAATTGGGAAGCGGAGTTAATTGTTTAGGCATCTTACTCACCTGTGTTCCAATCCATTTCTTGCTGCAACTCGTGGCATTTATCAACGCTGGATGGTTTTTTTGTTTTTAAAAACACCTTCCAATAGGTTGTTTCATTCATCAATGTACCGTGAAGGATGCTGTTGTTAAATTGCCATGTTTGAAATAGGTTCAGATAAACAAAAAATAGGAGTACACTACTCATCACCACTTGTTTTAATTTACTGCTTTCGCTGATGTGTTTTAACGTTAGTGCCAAAGGAATTGCTAACAGGGGTAATGTGCCGATTAGTGCGCGACAACCAAAACTCCAACCATAAAACCAGTTGTGCCACGAAAAAACAAGGTATATCATCGGTATAAAAAACGCCCAAAACACATTTTTATAACCTTCAAAAATACTTTCTTTTCGGATACTAAACATTTGGCAGAAGGCGAGTAATGCCAACGGTGTATAAATGAACCATCCTTTGCGATAGCTGAACAAGCCGTGCATCACGCGAAAGCGGTTGAATGAGAAATAATCGTTTATCGAATAGGAAAAATAAATCCATTGCCCACTAACAAATTTCCAGTACAAGAGTTGTGGGAGGCAAGTCAGAAATGTTACGCCAATTATCAATAAAATATAGCTGTAATTTGTGCGCCAATAGGTCAATTTGGGTATGGTTGTGCTCTGCCAACAAAGCGGAATTATACAAATTAAAATATCAATCGGGCGAGTAATAGCAGCTAACCCAATACACA
>JAGOHC010000109.1 GCA_017996375.1 Saprospiraceae bacterium
GCATTACATTCTGTGAAGAATCTAACTTATAATTTTATTACCAAACATTTTTAAAGTGTTAATGAGATGAGACAATTAAAAATTACTAAATCAATTACCAACAGGGAGAGTCAATCGTTAGAAAAGTATCTCCAAGAAATTGGTAAAGTTGATTTATTAACGCCCGAAGAGGAAGTTGAATTAGCCAAAAAAATTAAACAAGGCGACCAAATTGCCCTTGAACGCCTCACTAAAGCCAACCTCCGCTTCGTTGTTTCCGTTGCAAAACAATACCAAAATCAAGGTTTATCGCTCAGTGACTTAATAAACGAAGGCAATTTAGGTCTAATAAAAGCTGCTCAGCGTTTTGACGAAACGCGCGGTTTCAAATTTATTTCCTATGCCGTATGGTGGATTCGTCAATCTATTTTGCAAGCTTTAGCAGAGCAATCGCGCATTGTCCGTTTGCCACTCAATAAGGTTGGTTCATTGAATAAAATCAATAAAGCCTTTTCCGAATTAGAGCAAGAATATGAGCGCGAACCATCGCCTGAAGAGTTGGCAGATATGTTGGAAATTCCTACCGAAGAAGTAGAGACTACCTTAGGCGTTGCTGCTCGCCACGTTTCTATGGATGCTCCTTTTGTGGATGGTGAAGATAACTCTTTACTTGACATTCTAGAAAATAGCACTACTCCTCGCACAGACGAGGCATTAGAATATATAGAATCGTTGAGTCGTGAAATTGACCGCTCACTTTCTACCTTAACCGACAGGCAAGCTGATGTTATTAAACTATATTTTGGTATCGGCTGCGAACATCCAATGTCATTAGAAGATATTGGCGACAAATTCGGGCTTACGCGCGAGCGTGTTCGACAAATAAAAGACAAGGCTATTAATAAACTAAGAACTACATCCAAGAGCAAACTACTGAAAGGTTACTTAGGTGGTTAAACACAAAAGCCGATGAAAATTTCATCGGCTTTTTTTATTGCTATCATTACTTACAAATGCGTTAGTGTATCAAGGTTTGTCAGAAAGTAAGTTACCTTCCTTATCTGTCAATATCACTTTGCCAATACCTGCTTCTTTAATTCTTGGAAGCTGCGTTTTAGCATCACCAACAATATAATAAACTAATTTTTTAGGATCAATGTATTTCCCAATAAGGGCTTTAGCATCTGCCAAGCTCATATTTTGTAAAGTTTTTTCATCTTTCACAACATAGTCGAAAGGCAAATCGTAGGTTGTAATGTTTTGCAATATGCCTAACTTTTGTCCAAGTGTTTCAAAGTTAAGTGCGTTGCCTTTGGTCAATGAAGTTTTTGTTAAATCTAAATCTTGTTGCGAAAAATCACTTTGATATTTGTTTAAAATGTCTTTAAAAGTTTGGATTGATTCTAACGTAACATTGGAGCGAACATTTGCTGAAGCAACAAATGCACCTTGATTAATCTTTCTGGCAAAATTGGAATATGCGCCATATGTATAACCTTTTTCTTCGCGCAATATTTGGAATAACCTGCCGCTTGAGCCATCGCCCAAACGCTGATTCACAACAGTTGCTGCGAAGTAATCCTTATCACCTCCTTTCAAAGCAGGAATACCTAACAAAACAACTGATTGCTTGGCATCAGGAATGTCTATAAAATAAACATTATCGGTTAAATTTGATTGCATACTCCGCAAATTAGGCAAAGACACCTTTTTGTCTGACCATCTTTTCTCAATGCCATTTAAAGATGCCAACACTTGCTGTTGCGAAACGGCACCTGCAACTTGAAATGCAGATAATGAAGGCGTGAAATTGTTATTGTAATAATTTTTTAAATCATCTATAGTTATGCGTTCCACCGATGCTTTTGTGCCTAATACTGGATTGGATAAGATGTTATCTTTTCCGTACATAATTTTATTGAAAGCTGAAGAAGCAACATAGCCGGGTTGAGCACTTCTTGATACCAATAAGGTTAGTGTGTTTTGCTTCAGTCGAACGAATTCTTTTGCGTCCCAGCGTGGTTCTAACAAAATTTCTTCCACCAATTTCATCACTGCATCATAGTTTCTAGACAAACAGTTGCCTGCAATTTCAATAAATTCAGGGTTTGTATAAACATTAATAGTTGCGCCCAACTGTCCTATTGCATCTTGTAGCTCTTCCGGAGTTTTGTTTTTTGTTCCTTCCATCATAATATCTGTTATCAGATTGCTAACTCCGATTTTTTCTGAAGATTCCAACAACATACCGCCTTTTATTCTCAAACTAAATTCTACTATTGGCAACTCACTATTTTCGATACCTAAAACTTGCAACTTGTTTGTCAAATTTGTATTCCAAATTTTCGGCAAGGTAATCGTTGGCGTAGTACCCAAAGCTGGCTCGACACTTCTGTTAATGACAGAAGGTGTTTTTTGAATTTCTGGCATTTTTTCTGTTAACGGCGGTGCTTCTTGGCCTTGCACAATTGGTTCTTCCACAACTACCGCTGGAGTTGAATTTTCAAGTGCTAACTGTGGCATTCCTTTTGGTACAAAACTGGTAACTATATAATTTCTCCCTTTGATATATTTTTCATAAACACGCATAACATCCTGCTTAGTTACAGCTTGAATTTTTCTGATTTCATCTTGTAATGCGCCTGGGTCGCCTTTAAAAACATTGTATTGTGCTAACTGAAATGCCTTGTTTATGGTGCTACTTATACCACCATAAAATTGTGTTTCTAAAGAGTTTTTAATACGCTCCATATCACGGTCATCAATACCATTTTTTTCAAAATTGGATAGAGCAATATTTACCGATTTAAAAACCTCATCTAAATCCACCGCATCATTAGCACGTACTTTAATGATGAATTTTCCGGCAATTTCAGAAGTGCTGCTGTACGATTGAGGCTGTGGTGCTAATTGTTTTTCCTCGACTAATTCTTTATATAACGGAGCGCGTTTTCCGTCAGTAAGAAGCGACCCCAAATAATCCAGCGCATAGCTGTCTGGGTGTCCATCTTCAACCGTGGAATACACCATAGTTAGTTCTGGTAGTTTTGCGAAATTATCTTCGTGATATAAATTGACAATTTTATCTATTTTGCCATAACGCGGCTTGATAGTTTCTACAGATGGATGGGGTTTGATTTCACCAAAATATTTTTCAATCATTTTTTTTGCCTCCAAAGATTCAAAATCTCCAGTTAGGACTAAAGTTGCATTATTACATCCGTACCATTTTTCGTAAAACTCTTTTACATCGCTAAGTTGCGCTGCTTGGAGATCTTCTAAGCTGCCAATTACTTGCCAATTATAAGGGTGATCAGAAGGATACAATGCTTTATCAATTACATATGCAGTATGTCCGTAAGGGACATTATCCACACGTTGGCGTTTCTCATTTTTCACCACTTGCTTTTCATTTTCTAAAGCTTCTTTTGTGACGGTATTTATAAAAAAGCCCATCCTGTCGCTTTCCATCCATAATATTTTCTCTAAAGCATCTTTTGGAACAACCTCGTAATAAATAGTGCCGTCACTCCATGTACCACCGTTGAAGGTGCCGCCCAAATCTTCTATTTTCTTAAAAAACTCACCTTTGCCAACATTTTCAGAACTCTGAAATAACATGTGTTCAAAAAAGTGCGCAAAGCCAGTTCTGCCAACTTTTTCTCTATTAGAACCTACATGGTATAAAATGGCGATAGCCACTATAGGATCAGATTTATCCTGATGCAGAACTACCTGAAGTCCATTTGGTAGTATATATCTATCAAAATCTATTTTTAAGGAATTTGCAGGTTTGTTTTGTCCCATTAAAGGTACTACTGAGCAGATTGCCAACAACATAATGATTAATTTTTGCATGACTTTCATTTTTGGTGAATAAAATTATTGAATTATCGAGGATAAGGGCTGACAAAGTTAAGTTGCAAGTGCTAATCTTTCACAATATGATTGAATATTTTTTGATATATTGCAACTTTATTATATACCTTAGTATAGTTAATAAGTTGCTACTTTGAATTAGCTTTACAGTCGTTTCTATTTTGAACACATTATATTCTTATAATTACTAAGAGGCAAACAACAATGATGGTTAAAACTACATCCGAATCAGCAAGTTCGCATATTCCGAATATAGAGTATATGAATATTTTTGGCAATATTAATCGCTTTATTGATTTAAGTAGATTACAACAAGACGATTGGGTGCTACCACAGTTATTTGACCAATTAATACAGAATAAAAAATTAGACCTAAGTTTTACTGTTTCCCAAGAGTTGGATACTGAGTTGAAAAATATAGTCTACGAACTTCGCAATCTACAGAAGCACAATGCAAATTATCACACCTGTATTGGATTTCCATTTTTTAAAGGAGTTGACAGTAATTCAAATATAATTTTTGCCCCTGCTTTTTTGTGGGAAGTAGGTATAGAACAAATATATTCACATCCTTATCAATGGAAGCTGACACATAATTATAATTTTAAAGCCTACGAGAACATTGCACTTTTTAATTATATCAAAAAAAATTATCAAGTAGATTTATGTGATTTTCTAAGACAAAAAACAGTAGATCGTAACCTCTCTTCAGGTGTTATTCAAGGTGTAGTACATCAAATTTTATCAAAATTTGGAAGTAATTTCTCTTCCGAACTGCCAATAGAGCGCATTAAAGTAATTAACATTTCAGACAATAACCCGATTCAGTGGAACGCAATTTTAGGCATTTTCCCAACGCAGCAAATTTCAATATTACAAAAACAAAATTTCTCAAAACCTGAGCCTTTATTTAGCGAGCAGCTGCAAATCAATCTTCCATTTTATCCTTTTGATGCTAATTACGAGCAGAAGCGCGTTATTGAATCATTACAAGATTTATTTCCGAAAGTCATGGTATTAGGCGATGCCAGTTCGGGGAAGACGCATACGGTAGCCAACTTACTTGCTGTTGCAATAGCCAACAAGAAAACCTGCTTGGTTGTTAGCAGCAATATAAACGGACTGTTAAAGATTCAGAAAATGTTGTCTGAGAAAAACTTAGAAGCATTACAACTTTTGCTCCGTAACCCCGATTTTGACAAGCTAATTTTTTTGGAATTGATCAAAGCTACCATTAATCAAACACTAGGGAAATTTAATTTCGATGAGAAAAATTTTACAAAACATACTCACAATCTACTTCGTGTTAAGCAACATTTAGATAATGGATACAGCAATATGTTCCAGAATATTTTTGGTGACGAGCATTGGCGAAGTGTTATGGCACATTATTTAACTGCAAATAGCAAAGTAGGTAAAGAGTTGTTACTCAACTCATTAGACGAAAACCAATATACTTTCAATAAAGAAAATTACATCCAACTAAAAAATATTGTATTAGACAGTCAATTATATTACAAAAATATTAATACACTTTACCATCCATTGCAGCGTTTGCATCCAACACATTTTATACACAATGATGCGCCTGCAAGTTTGGCACAAGTTATAGAAAAGTTGAGCGAGTTGCACAAAAAGTCTATTCGAGTGCAGCACAATTTACTGGCTGTAATAGACCAATATTCTGATTCATTAAAAGATGCAGGAACGCATTTTTACAAAATATCAAAAAAACATGGTAGCGATATTTTAGACCAAATTCGTTTGGCAAATGAGTTGCACGGAAAACGGTTTGTAGATACTAATAAAGGTTGGGCACCGCTATTTGCTGTGTTCAGCAAAAAATACAAATCGTTAAATTTGAGTTTTCAGGAACTGTACCAACAAATCCAACAATTAATCGAATTACATAACGTTAACAATTTTTTTGATTATACTTTTATAACTCCACGTGAGATAAGTTCATTGTCAGATGCAAAGCTATTTATCGAAAAATACTTAGTAAAATTAGAAGGCTGGAACAGACAATTTAATGCTCAAATTCATTCAGAAATTACGCGCCTAAACAGTAAAACAGATCGCGTAAAATTGGGACACACATTACAAATTATTGAAATTGAAAATGAGATAACCACTTTCGTTACAAATTTCAACCAAGCAAAATTATACGCCAACCCAATTGAAGACCCTATGTTGACGCTTTCAAATAAACAATTTTTATTGGAAGGCTTGCTGGGCAAGTTAGATGAAACAAAAAACAGCCTGAAAGAATATCAGCATTTTTATACTTGGCATCGCCATTGGTTGCGCCTTAGTGAGCCGCAACAGCAATTAATTAAAACCATTATTAAAGTGCGACCAACAGATTGGCTTGCTGCTTTTGAAAGTTGGTTCTATTACAATTTATTGGCACAAAAATTTGTTACCGATATGCCAAGCGAAACAAGCGATTTAGAAAATTATCAACATTATTTGGATGAATATAATTTGTATGCTAATACAAATATATTGCGCGTTTGGCGCGAGCAACAAAAAAATGCGCTTACAAAAATCAAAAAAAATCAACCTAAAGTTTATGATGTAATTACAGGAAAAAAATCTACAGCTTTAGCAGAAAAAAACTTGCCACAACTTATAGAACTTATTGGTTTAGAGCAACTTACAACATTTTTCCCGATAATATTAGTATCGCCTGAATCTGCTACTGAACTATTTGACTGGCAAAAAAAACAATTTGATATTCTGATTATTGATGACGCACATCTTATACCTTCTGAAAAAATAAAACCATTAATACCGATTGCTAACAAGCTTTATTTGTTTGGAAATTCGGATAACAACAGCACCGAAAAAAGTGTATTGAATGATAACGAAATAAAAGAAGGTGTGAAGACAGTTACACTCAAACAAATATTTAACAATAACCCATTTCAATATGCAAAATCGCTATATACAACTAACCAAGCTCCGGCATTTCAATCAGTTCAGGATAATTTTGGCACCGATGTTCAAATTATGATGTTGCTAAATGGCATATTTGACGACAATCTATTAACAAATTTTGAAGAAGCAAATAAAGTAATTGACCTGTTGTTGAATTTGAATTGGCAAAAAAGAATCTATCCTAGCGTTTCAGTTGCTTGCACTACACGCCAACAACGTAACCTGATTTATTCAATGCTCAATGACATCAAACAAAAGCGTTCTGGCGAAAGTGAATTAATTCTGCAATTAGAACGCAACGGTTTAGGAGTTTATACTTTAGATGAGTTAGCATTTGTGCAATCTGACATATTAATTCTTTCAGTAGTATTTGGAAGAAATGAACATGGTAGCTTTACGCCAGAAATTGAATACCTAAATTCGCCGGAAGGAAAGAAAGGTGTAGAAATTTTGTTTCAGCAAACCGCACAAAAAGTTATTGTCTGTCATTCTATTCCAATCTCAGAGATGAATATTATGTTGCAACACCAATCAAAAAGTGGTACTTACAGTTTGGCGAATTTCATTGCAGGAAATCGTTTAGCATATAACAAAATTACAAACCATCCAATATTAACAGATACGCATTTTTCTGAAGCAGATAATGAACGGCTAACTGCGAATTTTTATAGCGCAGTTGCGGAATCATTGCGAATGTATTTACCCGAAAACAGTATCGTCACTAATGAAGTTGCCGATGATATTGTATTGCCATTAGTAGTATATTCTATCAAAAATGCGAACACCAAATATATGATTAAAGCTGATGGTGTTTTTCACGAAAGTGTACCGATACCTTATGAATGGGAGTTAAAATTAAACAAGCGATTGCATCAATTAAATTACAAAATTATTGATACCTTTTCGGTAGATTGGTGGCGCAATTCCAATGAGGAAGCCAAACGTTTGGCAAATGTAATTTTTGAAATGGAGAGTTAATTATTTAATCGCAAAAAACTATGATGGAGGAAGTAGAAATTTTATTGCTGATATGTCCGGCTCTATCTTTCACATACAACTCATACACCAATGTATCGGTGGGTTGTTGGGTAGATGGTTCACACGGAATCTGCCCGTTAGAGAAATAACAACAAGTAGTAAAAACTGTAAGTGTAACCGTACCCGAAATACCATTGCTTGCCCCTTGTTGAGGAATGAATGGAAGTTTGTATGAGTTTGCAAGCTGCCCATCTCTCGAATCAATCAACACAACTGACTTTGATGTATCACTGGTTTCAAAACCCAAATCGCCATCACCATCTGTAAAACTAAAAGAAAGTAGCAATGAATCTGTTAGTAAATAGTCTTGTTTTAGCGTGTTTTTGCTCAAGCCAACAAAAGTGATTACTGGTTCATCTGGGTAATCGGGTGGTTTCAAGCAGCCAATAAATAACAATGTTGCACCAACTATTAGCAGATAAAAGTGTTTGTTGTACATAGAAAATATCTTTTGTTTTTTAACGATTTAATTATTGATTAGTTGTTTTTGTAGTGCAAAATACTTTAAAATTTCGGCAAATTATTTTATCTAAATTGGATAAATTTATCGCTCAACAGAGTTGGGACGAAAATGATTTTGAAAAATTAACACTCGATGTTTTTGCATTTCAAGCACAATACAATGAAGTATATAAAAAGTATATTACGT
>JAGOHC010000110.1 GCA_017996375.1 Saprospiraceae bacterium
TAAATATGCTAATATTCTGCGCGAATTGAACCATTTTCCAGCCGGTTTGGTGGCATAAATCCATTTCCGTTTTCCTTCCGCCGTTACCGTAGAAACCCTATCTCGGAACGTCTCCTCATACAAAAAGTCTTCATCAAACATTATTTCAAAACTTTGGTTGTATCAACATTAGTAGTTGTTGCAGTTGTATCAGCTACAGCATCAGAGTCTTCCCATTTGTCGCCTTGTGGCTCCTTAGCATTTGGTGGATTACTACCTTTCAATGATTTAATAAAACTCGAAATTTGAGCAATCTGATTGGGTGAAACTTGGTCTTTCCACGAAATCATGCCTTTTTCAGGGACTCCATTTTTTATTGTTCTAAAAATATCTTTTAAGGAACCACCATGTAACCAGAATTCATCTGTTAAATTAGGACCAACACCACCAGGCTGACTGCCACCTTTGGCACCGTGGCACACAGCGCATTTTTGAATAAAAATTGCCTCTCCATCTTTAATGTCTTTGCCACTCAACATTTTAACATTATCTTCATTCACCGCATTGGCAAGTTTTGCCATTAATGCCGCTTGCTTGAGGCTGGCTTCTTCCATTTCAATTTCGTATTCTTCAATTGAAAGAGGTGCCGATTTAACTACATGGTACCTGTACATATACACGAATGCAAATAGAATTGAGCTGACAAAAGCTGCAGTAAACCAAGTTGGTGTAACGTTATTCAACTCACGGATACCATCGTAATTATGTCCTGTATCCAAATTTGCCTCTTCAGAAATTGGCACAAAATTATTCATTTTGTTCCATGTGCGTGCGAACCAATTTTGCTTAACTGTAGCACCTGCTTCAAGGGAAGTTGCTGATGCTGTTGGATTTAAAAAACGTTTTGTTTGAAAGGTAATTATTCCTAAAACAATCAACTCCAATAGTATAACAAACGAGATAGCAATTTTCAGCCAATCTACGCCATTAGTTATTGAAACTGCAGCAGTTGTCGAGTTAGTATTTCCTTCAGCAAATATTGGTGAAATTACTGATAATGAGAGTGTTATCAGTAGTAAAACAAGAGATGAATTTTTGCTTTTCTCAATAAAATACTTCGCAGACCACACAAAAGCATTGGATGCAAAATATATTGGTATGAGTAGAAAAAGGGCAATTACCAAAAGCAAAATATCAATATTATCAAGTCCTAACTTGGTAGTGGTTGCAATATCAGATGTGGCAACGGCTTGTGCAACTGTCACACCAATCGTACAACAAGATAAAAAGAGTGTATAAATCAATTTACTGAATTTCATGATTTCTCATTTAATTGGTTATTGAATTGTTCATCTTGGTTATCCAATGGCAGTCGTTCTATGTGTTCAATCTGGCGATTATCAATACCCCAAATCATTAAGGTTACAAGCAGAAAGAATACCATGAACAGCACCAACGAAATTATTGGGTAGATACTTACACCCGTAATTTCTACTAAATATGTTGCGAATTTCATGTTAAATATTTTTGTTATTTATCTAATTTGATGTCTTTACCGATACGTTGCAAGTATGCAATCAATGCGATGATTTCCTTTTTGGAATCTGCATTAATTTTATTATCTCGTTGTAACTTTTCGGCAATACTTTTTGCCTGTGCATCCAAATCATCATTTGCGATAGCCTCATAACTCTTACTGTAAGGTACGCCCATTTTTCGCATGGCATGAATTTTTGATTTGGTTGTTGATTTATCCAAATCATCTTCGAATAGAAAAGGATATGCAGGCATAATACTACCCGGTGCCATAGAACTTGGGTCTAACATGTGGTTGTAATGCCATGCATCGTTATACTTACCGCCTATACGGGCCAAATCGGGTCCGGTACGCTTACTGCCCCATTGAAATGGATGATCATAAACAAACTCACCAGCTTTGGAATATTCGCCATAGCGAGCCACTTCGTAGCGGAAAGGACGTACCATTTGTGAGTGGCAGTTGTAACATCCTTCACGAATGTATATATCTCTCCCTTGCAACTCTAACGGTGTGTAAGGCTTTACGGAAGAAATTGTCGGCACATTTTCGGCAACGAGGAATGTTGGCACCATTTCGATAATACCACCAATACCTACAACAACTAAACTTAATGCTAAAAGTAAAATTGGTTTTCTTTCAAAATAACTGTGCCAGTGCATTTTTGCGGGAGCAACATATTTAGGTGCCAAAGGCATTGCCTCAGCTGATTCTGATTCAATGAAATTTCCGGCTTTAGCAGTTTTGATTAAATTATACACCATCATTAAAACACCGAACAGGAATATCGTTCCACCCAATGCACGCATAATGTAAAACGGTTTTACCGTTTGTACCACATCAATAAATTCGTATTGCAACATCCCTTCGGGAGTAAATGCTTTCATCATAAAGTAGGAACGAAAAGCACTCCAATACATAGGTACTGCATATAGAATTATACCCAAAGTACCTATCCAAAAATGGGAAGATGCCAAAGATTTTGAATATAATTTTGTGTTATACATTTTTGGTATTAACCAATATAACATACCGAAGGTAAGGAAACCATTCCAACCCAATGCACCGATATGTACGTGTGCAACCGTCCAATCGCTATAATGCGAAATGGCATTTACATTTTTTAATGAAAGCATAGGACCTTCAAAAGTACTCATACCATAACAGGTAACAGCTACTACGAAAAATTTTAAGACCGGGTCTTCACGTACTTTATCCCATGCACCACGCAGGGTAAACAAGCCATTCAACATACCTCCCCAACTTGGCAAAAGTAACATGATGGAAAACACTGTTCCTAAAGACTGTGCCCAATCTGGCAATGCGGTGTAAAGTAAGTGATGCGGTCCCGCCCAGATGTATAAAAATATTAAACTCCAAAAATGGACGATACTCAAACGGTAAGAATACACAGGTCGGTCAACTGCTTTTGGCAAGAAGTAATACATTAATCCAAGGTACGGCGTTGTCAAGAAGAATGCAACGGCATTGTGACCGTACCACCATTGTACTAAGGCATCTTGTACGCCAGCATACCACGAATAACTTTTGAGCAATGAAACTGGAATCTCGACGGAATTGACCAAGTGCAACATGGCAACAGTTACCCACGACGCCAAGAAAAACCAAATAGCTACGTATAAATGTCGCTCGCGGCGCGTCAGAATGGTACCTATCATATTGATTCCAAACACAACCCAGACGAGGGTGATGAGTATATCAATAGGCCACTCTAATTCGGCGTATTCTTTACCAGTGGTATAGCCCATCAACAAAGTTACTGCTGCTAAAACGATGATGAGTTGCCAACCCCAAAAATGGAATTTGCTTAAAAAATTATTCCACATAGGTGCTTTCAATAAGCGCGGCAAGGAGTAATATACTGCCGTGAAAATTCCATTGCCAACGAAGGCAAAAATTACAGCGTTAGTATGCACGGGGCGCAAACGCCCAAAAGCTAAGTATGGGAAATATTCGCTAAAATTTAGCACTGGATAAGCTAACTGAAAGGCTGCAATAACGCCAATCAACATACCCACAACACCCCAGCCTAAACAAGCAATGAGGAAGAGCCGAGGGATTTTGTTATCATATTCAAATCTTTCTATTGTCATGGCTTACTATTTTTTTTCTTTAGAAAATTTATCAAATAATATTCTCTGTTGCGGACTATCTGTGTCATCATACTGACCATCTTTTACGCTCCATAAAAAAGCAAAAAGGAAAGCTCCTGCAATAGAAATACTTACGGTCATTAAAATAATTATGGCAGACATATTTCTTTTCTCAATTTTAAATTTTCATATTAGGTGTATTAAAACTTATACCGTATTGAAGTTATAGAAAAAGTCAGCTTTGTAGCATTCCTTAGTTTTACAAGGGGAACATTTAGCAAAGCCGTTTTGATGTCTTTTGGTACAATCTTACTCATTGGTTCTTTTACTTTCATTGTTATTGATTTATTTTGAATTTATTAATGTTTTTCTTGCATAAAAATTCGTGAGTCCATAAGTTAATCCTATGATTGTCAGCGAACTAAGTGGCATCAGGATAGCCGCAATCATCGGTGACAGTATGCCTTGCAAAGCGTAGGTCAAACCGATTATGTTATACAATACAGAAACGCCGAATGTGAAATTTATAATCGTTTCTGCTTTTTTTGAAAGCTGCAAATAGTCGTTCAATTGTACTAAATCATTGCCATTAATGATGGCATCGCAAGCAGGTGTAAAGTTGTTTGTGTTATCAGCAACTGCAATTCCGACATCACTTTTTTTGAGCGCGCCAGCATCATTCAGTCCGTCACCAATCATCATCACTTTTTCGCCTGTTTGTTGCAGTTGGTTAATATAATTCATTTTTTCTGTTGGGTTTTGTTTAAACAACAAAGTTGCATTTTCGCCGAAAATAACTTTCAATTTATTTTTTTCAACATCATTATCACCGCTCAAAACAGTTAACTTATAGTTTGATTGCAGTTCATCTAACAAATATTGCAATCCATTTCTATAATTATAAACAACATTAAAATAACCAATTACTAAAGTATCAATCGAAATATAAACTTGAGTTGAAGTTACATTATTTTCATCACAATTTATGAACGCTGCTGATCCAATTTTTATATGTTGATTTTCGTACCAACATTCAATACCAGCACCAGCAATTTCTTTAAAATCTTTAATAGAAAATTCTATTCGTTTACCCAAACTGCTTGCAATAATTTTACTTAAAGGATGTGATGATTGCAGCAATAAGTTATATAGAATATTTTTTGTTTCTTCACTTATTGGTGTGCCAACGTATCGCACTTCCGTTTTGCCAGATTGCGTTAGCGTACCCGTTTTGTCAAAAACAATGTGTGTAATTTGATTCAATTGCTCAAATACAGCAGCCGATTTGATATAAAATTTCTGCATTCCAAAAATCCGCAATAAGTTGCCATACGTAAAGTTGTGAGCCAACAATAAAGCACACGGGCAAGCAACAATTAGCACGGTTGTAAATGCGTTTATAGCTCTTGCATTATTGCCATTAAACAAATGAATTGCGACGGCAATAATTGCTAACGAAATTACTACCCAAGTAAAATATTTTGCAAAAACATCATATTTAGATTGTGCAGATTTTTGTTTTGTAAAAATCGGGTTATTCCATAAAGAGGTAAGTTTACTTTGGTTTAAATTTTTAATACAGAGAAGCTCCAATGCTCCATTTTCTTGCCGCCCGCCAGCATAAACTATTTCACCGATGTTGGTTTTTTCGGGTGAAGATTCGCCAGTAACAAAACTATAATCTATTATTGCACTCCCTTTTAACACAATAGCGTCAACTGGAATTATTTCTTTATGTTGAATACGAATGACATCATTTTCTCTCACTAACTCGGGTGCTTTTTGGAGAGCCTCTCCATCAACAATAGTTGTAATTGCTACTGGAAAAAAAGAGCGAAAATCTCTATCAAATCGAATACTCTTGTACGAGCGTTGTTGTACCCAGCGCGCCAGCAACATAAAAAACACAATGCCACTAAAACTATCAAAGTAGCCTAATCCACCACCTGAAATTAACTCATAAACACTACGAATATAAGTTACTAACAGGGCAACAGCTATGGGTAAGTCGATATTAATAGTGCGTTCTTTAAGAGATTTCCAAGCATTTACAAAAAACTCAGAAGCTGCAAAAAGTAATACTGGCAAGGATAAGCCAACAGCTAAAATTTTAAGGAAATTCAGAATGATCGGTTCAATAGCATGATTACCAGAAAGGTATTCTGCAAGATGCAACATCATTAAGTTGGCAAAACAAAATCCGGCTACACCAATTCGGTACAAGCGTTGCTTATCGTTTTCGGTATGGTGAGTAGGGCTATTTTCCTGTGCATTAAAATACGGCTCATATCCGATACGTTTGAGCAGTCCGGCAACTTCGGATGCTTTTATACGTTTTTTATCCGTTATTAAATAAACTTCCTTCTTGATAAAATCCACTCGTGCATCCAAAACACCTTTTTCGATTCGAGGTAAATTCTCTAACAGCCAAAGGCATGAGCTGCAATGTATTTGTGGAAGTGAAAAAAGTAGATGTTGGTTATGGGCATCATTAAAAACAACCCAATGTTTTCCTAACAAATTGTCATTCAAAAACTCATATTTTTCGGAAGTGCTGGAATCTGAAATTTTTATTCCCGGATGCGTATTTAAATCGTAATATGCACATAGATTGTTTTCATTGAGTATTTCAAAAACAGTTTTACAACCGAAGCAGCAGAAGCGTTTGTCGCCACTGCATATCGTATCATTAGGACACACTTCGCCACAATGATAACATACCGCTTGAGATGTTAATACTGAATTCATATTAGAAACAAAAATAATATTTTTATTGTATTTTATTGATATAAAGATTTTCTAATCTAAATATCATCGAAAAAAAAATTAGTCGTTTTTCAGGAAAGCAGTGCCTTTTTCGAGCTTGTTTTTGAACTCTATTAAGCTGTTATTTTCGATCATTTTGATTATGTTTTTTTTGATCGTTTTGTACTCGTTATGTACTGGGCAAGGATTTTTTTCGGAGCAGGCTTTTAAGCCCAACACACAATCCATATAGACACCCTCACCATCAATGGCTTTTACTATTTTGGCTAAAGAAGTATGCATATCATCTTCGGTAAGATAAAATCCACCATTAGGACCTTTTACAGATTGTACCAAACGCTGTCTGCTCAAATTTTGCAAAATTTTGGCTACAAAATGCTCTGGTGCATCAGTCTCTTTAGCTATTTCTGCCACGCTTATTTTCTTTTCTTTAGATGCCTTTTGGGCAATCAAAATCATCGCTTTGATTCCGTATTCACAAGTTTTCGAAAACATGTATATTTTTTTTACACCGCAAATGTACAAAAAAAAATTAATAAAAGATAAAAAACTCTTTTAATATTTTAATTAAATTTATATTTTTTTATTAATAATATATATTATAATGATTATCAATTATTTATATTGATTTATCGCCTTTAAACCAATCAAATTTTGACTTTTTAACTACTTAAAAATTAAGGTTTTTAAATAGTTTATAAAATAATAATATTATTTTAAATTCATCTGTTTTGCAAAACTTAATTCTAATCTATTCATTTTTATATACATTTACATAATTAAATTTTATGATGTTATGGCAGAATTAGAATATGATTATATAGTTATCGGTAGTGGGTTTGGCGGCTCAGTTTCCGCATTGCGCCTATCCGAAAAAGGTTATAAAGTGTTAGTTGTTGAAAAAGGTAAATGGTTTAATAAGCCTTCTGATTTTCCAACAACGAATTGGCAGTTACGAAAGTGGATGTGGCTACCTAAACTTGGTATGAGGGGCATTTTCAAACTTACTTTTTTTCGCCATGTTACCGTATTAAGTGGTACGGGCGTGGGTGGTGGTTCATTAGTTTATGCCAATACATTACCGATTCCGAAGACGCCATTTTTTAAATCTGGCAGTTGGAAAAACCTTTGTGATTGGGAAAAATCTTTACAGCCTTATTATTCTCTCGCAAAAAAAATGTTATGTGCTACGGAGCATCCATACATGAGTAAGAGCGATAAAGTAATGCAGACTTTGGCGAATGAAATCGGCAAACCGCAAGCCTTTGAGAAAACGGATGTTGCGGTATATTTTTGCAAAGCTGGTGAAACTGTTGATGACCCATATTTTGGAGGTTTAGGACCGAACAGAACGGGTTGTACTTTATGCGGAGGTTGTATGTTAGGCTGCCGTTACAATGCAAAAAATACATTGGATAAAAATTATCTGCACTTAGCACAACAGCACAGCTGCACTATACAAGCTGAAGCGGAAGTATATGATGTACAACCAATAAATGCAGATGGCAGCGCTGGCTATTTAGTTAAAATTAAAGACTCACTTTCTAGCTTTCCAAAGCGTTATAGCTTGAAAGCAAAAGGTGTTGTATTTGCCGGAGGTGTGATGGGTACATTGAGCTTATTATTAAAATTAAAAAGAACCTCGTTACCCAACCTTTCTTCAACCCTTGGCAGTGGTGTTCGCACAAATTCGGAGAGTTTGATAGGTGTAACAACTTTTGACAAACATACTTCCTTTTCTGAAGGTATTGCAATTGGTTCTATCATTAACATTGACGAAAACCGACATATTGAGCCAGTGAAATATTCGGAAGGTGCAGGCTTTTGGCGTTTATTTATGGCACCGATGGTTAGCGGGAATTCTTTTTTTATTCGTTTTTTTAGGTTGATTCAAGATTTTTTTCGCTACCCTGTTGCCAATTTTAAAACATTTTTTGTTGATGACTGGAGCAAGCGCACACATATTTTATTGTATATGGAAAGTATTGATACTACCTTGCGGATGCAACTTTCTAAATTAGGGTTTACAAAAACAACTATTGAGGCAGGTAATGCAC
>JAGOHC010000111.1 GCA_017996375.1 Saprospiraceae bacterium
GGCATATACCGCTCGCTGCCTATTGCCAATAACAACGGATGTACTCCGGCTGCATCCACGGCGTTGAGTTCTATCAAACCCGGAAATTCTTGTGGAGCTAACTCCTTCACCAATTCATGAATCAAGAAACCAAAGCTGGAATCCTCCTGTGGCGGTCTGCCTACTACCGTAAACTGCCAAATTGGGTCTTTACGATGATAGACGTTTTCTACTTGCATCACCGGAAAATCGTGCGCCAAGCTATAATAACCCAAATGGTCGCCGAACGGACCTTCTTTCTTCATTTTATTTTTCTGAATAATACCGGTAATAACAAAATCGGCATCTGCAGAAAGCACGTATCCATTTTTACGAATGTATCGAAACGAACTACCATTTAACAAACCCGCAAAGGTGGTTTCCGAAATGCCTTCCGGCAATGGCATGATAGCCGCAAAAGCGTGTGATGGCGGACCGCCTACAAATATAGAGCAACGAAACGGCTCATCAGATTGGTTATATTGTGTGTGATGAACGCCGATACCTCTGTGCAGTTGATAGTGCAAACCTACTTCCTGATTAGGTATGTAATCATTTCCGGAAAGTTGAATCCGGTACATCCCTATATTCGATTTAGTTACCTGTGGAGTGTTTGGAAATTCGGTATAAACTTGTGGCAATGTGATGAATGCACCACCATCCATACCCCACGATTTTATTTGCGGTAATGTAGAAACATTTGTTTTCCCAAAAAGGATAGGTGGTGTGAAAAGCGACTTGCGCGGCAACGCCGTTAGAGCCGTAAGCGGTGTACTGATGTATTGAAACGGATGTTTCAAAAAGAGCGACGGGTCAGCTTTTAATGCAATGACTTTCTTGACAGCCGCCATGGTATGCCGAAAGATAAATTCGGTGCGTTGAAAAGTGCCATAAATGTTAGAAGCTGCCTTGAACGGGCTGCCTTTTACGCGTTCGAACAAAATAGCTGGAGCCTGTGCATTAAAAAAGCGGCGATGCACTTCTGCCATTTCCAAATCAGGGTCTAACTCCGTTTGGATGCGAACTAACTGTTTGTGTTTTTCTAAATCTAAGAGGCAATCGTATAGTGATTTGTACATATTTTACGTTTTAATAGCCTACACAATGTACGCATTATTCGTAATATTCAAATTTGCACTTATAAGCAACTTTCTCAAACTTTCAAGTTTTTTATAGTGGCAGAAATTATCATATTGGATTGTATTTTTTATGAAAATAAAACCATAATATTATCAAAGGCGACTTGGTGCTGTTACTGTGATGGTGGGAAAAACTAAATATGTTGCAACATAAAAATGAAATGGGATTTTTGCTACCTTTGCTACCTATCTTTAATTTTATTAATTTGGAAAATACTATCAGAAAAATACGAATAGGTACAAGAGGTAGTGAGTTGGCATTGTGGCAAGCGCATTATTTGCAGGCGCAACTCCAGGCTATTGCTATCGAAAGCGAGTTGGTGATTATAAAGACGAAAGGTGATGCCATTCAGCATCTATCTTTCGATAAAATAGAAGGGAAAGGTTTTTTTACCAAAGAAATTGAGGATGCACTCTTACGTGGCGAAGTGGATGTAGCGGTACATTCTATGAAAGATTTACCTACTACGCCACCAGATGGATTAGTGATTGGAGCAGTTTCTTACCGAGAAGACCCAGCGGATTGTCTGCTTATTCGGCGGGAAGCACTTGATACTTCACTCGATTTTAAGCTAAAAAAAAATGCGGTTGTTGGCACATCTTCGGCAAGGCGTAAAGCGCAGTTGTTGCACTTTCGGCCTGATGTTAGCATACATGACATACGTGGAAATGTACCTACACGCATCAATAAATTACGTAGTGGCGATTTTGATGCAATACTTTTAGCAAATGCTGGATTGACTCGTTTGCAGTTGGACGTATCCGATTTGGAGGTGTTGCGTTTATCTCCTAAAGAATTTATTCCGGCACCGGCGCAAGGTGTGTTGGCATTTCAGGTATGTAAAGACGATTTGGCAATGCGGCGACTTGTGAAAAAATTACATCAACCGACAGTTTCGATGTGCACTAATGTTGAGCGCAAGGTACTCCAACTTTTTGGTGGTGGGTGCCATTTACCTCTGGGCGTATTTTGCGAAATGGATGCCAGCGAGAACTATCATGTTTGGGCAGCCGTAGCCGACCAGTGGGATGCTCCACTTAGGAACGTTCAGTTGAGTAGTAGCTCCTCTTTTGAGTTAGCGGAAACGATTGTTGCCATGTTAAAAAATACTTAAACATCTTTTAACTCAAAACAAAAACATCTTTTCAGGGTTTAACTTTATATCATTCATTTACATTTAATCAATCATTCTACTATGAAAAATATATTGATAGTATTTTCTTTAATTACATTTTTTTGTGCCAACTCCGCATTGGCGCAAACCATGCAGACGGCTACTTTTAAAGTTTGGGGTAACTGCGGAATGTGTGAGAAAAAAATAGAAAGAGCTGCTAAAATAAAAGGAGTCAGCAAAGCAGATTGGGATGTAGACACACACATAATGACGGTTATTTATAACAGCGAAAAAGCAAATTTAGATGACATCCAGAAAAAAATTGCCGGCGTTGGGTACGATACCGAAAAATTCAGGGCACCTGAAAAGGTGTATGAAAAACTACATCATTGCTGCCAATACGAGCGCAAACCGAATTAAGAGCGTATTTAAGATTTTTATTACAAGGTAAGGTGAGTTTAAAGCCATGATTTGAGAAAGTAAGTTGTAGCTTTTATTATAGTTCCATTTTTAGAGCTACTTTGTATGAGTTCGGATTATCCGTAAGGGTAATGGTGTGATGCTGCGGATAGAGCAGCTCCAATCTGCGTTTGACGTTTTCTAAACCGATGCCACCACTTTTTTTCGTCGGTTGGGTGGGCATTTTTTCAGGTTTTGAGTTTTCAATTTCAAAATTGAGGAGTTTGTTTTTTATCGTAAAGACAATATGAATATAGCCGCCTTCAATCTGATGATTGATGCCGTGTTTGAAGCAGTTTTCTACAAATGGGATGAACAATAACGGGGCAATCTGTTGATCGCGCACCTCGCCTTGCGTGAGTACAGTAATATCTACGTTGTGCTTGAGGCGGAGCTGCTCTAAGTCAAGGTAGTTTTTTAGGTAATTAATTTCTTTTGCCAACGAGACCTGATGCTCATTACATTCGTACAACATATACCGCATCATTTCAGATAATTTCAAAACGATTTCGGGGGCTTTGTCCGATTTTTTTAGCGTGAGTGCGTAGAGGTTGTTTAGGGTGTTAAACAAAAAATGCGGATTGATTTGTGAGCGTAAAAAGTTCAATTCGGTTTTGATATTCTGTGTTTGGAGTTCCTCTTGTTCGCGCTGTTTGATTAGCCAATCATTAACGATGGCAAATATCGTTGAGCCGATTGTGATAATAAAAGAAGTAAAAAAATACCAATACTGATTGTCAATGAGGTTATGCTGAAAGGCTGGATATTCAGCGTGTTTAAAATATAAAATCACGATTTTGATGGGAGTGACAAGTGCCACCGTCAGTGCCAGCATAATGAGATACCACCCCATTTTTTGGCTATTGAGAAACTGCGGAATTAAAAAATATAGATTGAAATAAATGATGAGTGCATAGAAGGAAAGGTTGATAAACTCATTGCCAAAGGTAAACATAAACGTTGTACCCGCCGCTTGCATTTCAACCAAAGTTAGAGCAAGCAACACGCTAGCCCACACTAAGAGGTGAACTAAAAGTTTAGCTGGAAAAATATTTTTCAATTTCATAATCGTTATCGTAAGTCAGTGCTATTTGAAACTTCTGTAAATGAAAAAAGTTCACACCTAAAGATAAGTGTGAACTTTAAATATTTTTCAATAAAAAACAGTACGGACCAGCCGAGAATTAGTTTTTGCCTCCAGAGCTGCTTTCTGCTGCCTTAGTGGGGGCCATCATTCTCATCATTTTTGCTTTCACAGAGATTTTTGCCTCATTACTCACTTTATCGCCTACTGCAGCCGGAATAGAAATACCGTAATCTTCTAAAGAGATTTTGAAATCTGCGTTTGCATCAGCAGAAGGACCCTTGACGTTGATTGTGCCTTTTGTGGTAACATCTTTGGTAACACCTTTTATAGTTAATTTACCACTTACTGTAACTGGATAAGCACCATCTTTTGAAGTATCTACTTTTCCGGAAACAGTACCTTTAAAATTGGCTTTCGGAAATTTACTACTATCCATGTAGTTATCATTGAAATGCTCTTCCATCAATGCTTTCTCAAATTTGAAGCCTTTGATTAACACCGAAAACTCTATGTTAGAAGTCTTAGAATCGTACATGACGACTACTTTGTTGTTTTCGGCAGTTATCGATTCAGAGCCACCCGCATCAAAAACAATCGTTCCTGTTTTAGAAAAAAATCTGTCTTGTGCAGATAATGAAATACTGCTCAGGCAGAATAAAAAACCAAAAAACAATATTTTCTTAATCATTTTAGTTGCTTTTAAAATTTGTTATTAATAATATAATATAGCGTGAATCTATTTTTCAACAACACTGCGAATTAACACAACATCAGAGCCGAAGCCAGTACATTTGCCTTTTAGTTTTACCATTTCCCCAACTTTTAAATTGACGGCATCCTTGGCGTGATTTGCATCCATTTCACAACTAACATTAAACATAGCATCATCGGCTCCTAAGTACACAGTAGGAAGCCCTTTGTCATCCTTCTCAATATTAATTATTTTGCCTGCAACGGCAACGGTTTTATTTAAGTATTTGGCGTTTGCTTTTTCTTCATCCGTAGTAAATTCATCAACGATAGATAGCGGCGTTACTTCTACATCTGCCTTTAGTGCTGATAAATCTGCCGGCTTGCGGTTGTATTCTGTATATCCGTAGTATGCACCAAATAAGCCCAAAATTCCTAACGCCAATAAAACTTTCTTTAACATAACATTTTTTGAATTAATTCTGACATAAAGATACACTGAAAAAACGAATATTTTGCAAAAAAATACATACTATAACACAACATTAACCAAAAGATTAATGCTTTGTTAATCCGTTCAAATCATGAAACTCCCAAGTGAGTAGTTGAGATTGTGGTTGGTATGTTAATACTAAAATATAATCATCTCCTAAATCCGTTACATAAGGAGGCAAGTAATCGGGGTGTACACTATTGTTGATGCCGCTACCTAAAAAAGTAACTCCGTCTGTTGTTTTAAATTCAACTTGCTTGCATTGTGCACCAACGTCACCGGCAATGCAAACCACGTTTATATTTCTCCGCGCCACTTTTTGTAACATCGGATAGGCTGCTTCTGCAAACGTTTTGAATGGGTTGCAATGAAATTGTACTAAAGTATCCACTAAGTTATAATATATCGCTAAGTCAGTTTGCTGCAATAAGGCTTTGCTCCAAAGTGCATGGTGATGAATGATGATTAAATTTTTGCTCTGTGTTATCGTATCACAAATATTTTTCAACATCGTAAATTGCTCATTCATGCGCTGACAATCGTCATCAGAAATATTCGGAGATGGGTAGGATTGCAAATTAGTATTGAGTACCACAAAGCAAATTTCCTTATGGGTGATTGTATAAAAATCATTTTTTTTTGTGAACCTGTTGAGTTGCTCCGGCGTACCGCTAAGGAGGTCGTGATTGCCATACGCCCACAACGTAGTGCGTTTTGTAATATGGAAAATAGAATCCAGATATGGCAACGTTGCCTGCGGATTTTTCAATGTGTTGGAACATATATCACCTCCTAACAACAGCATATCAAAGGTGTCAAGTGGTAACTTGAGTAGCCGCGCATCTACTTTGTCGCCTTGCGAAGTCCAATCATAGGTGTGTCCCAAAAAAAGGTATTGCTCCGCACGCTCATCCGAGCGACAATCCGCCATGATAAACAATAATAGACTAAAGCCGATAACTGTTCGCATATTATTGCCCCGTTTTGTAGATAGAAATGCTGTTAAATTGCCCTACCTTATTTTCTGGTTTGCAGAATGGTTGATATAAAGGATTGTGGATGTAATTGGAATCGCTGATTATCAAATATTTTGCCTTTTCGCCAAAAATAAAATGATTTACATTGTAATCTTGACTGTTGTAACATTCCGTGAATCCTATTTGATTCATCAAATAAAGCGACATATTAGGACTTGGGTCGGGAACACTTACAACTAAATCATTTGGTTGTAATCCGATACTTCGTAAGTAAGGTTCAACTTCATAATAATCCTTATTAAATGTATTAAATTCTGGTTCAAAATATCGGTAGTGTTGCTGCCGCATTGACTTGTATGATGCGTATAAAAAAAATATGATAATACAGGCTGTAAAATAAAATTGGTTTTTGTTTGTGGCTAACCATTGCTGTTTATCAATAACATCTATAAAACAAATAAATATTAAAACAGGAAGACACAGTGTGTTCACTAAATAATAATCATGTACGTCAAATGTTCGGAACCAAGCCAAGCAATACAGCAAGACACCTATGGCGGTAAATATGGTTATCGAGCGAAGTGTAGGATTAATTTTTTTAAATCGGGCGATTAAATATATAACAGCAAGCACTAAAAATAACCAAACTAAGTTGCTAAAAATCATCGGCATCCAAAGCTTTTTTATTCTTGAAATAATGTATAAAATTTGCCCGCCGTCTGCATCCCAAATACCGTAAAATCCGAACAAATTTCCACCAAATTTATATTTTGTAGCTATGAATTTGTCGTATTGTATCCACCCAAAAATTGTTGCTAATGAAAGCAAAATCAATATTGATAATGTAAACTTATTGGCGTTGTTGTCAAAATATTTTCTATCAAAAATATATTGATATATAAAAAAACATATAAAAGCTATTAGCATAATGCCGGCAGAGATTTTGAGCAATGCCGCCAAAGTTGAAAACACTAACATCCCAATTAGGTATTGATTTTTGTAAGTTGTGTCATAGCGTAAAAAATAATACAAACCTACTATTGCTAATCCTAATGCTGCAACATCGGGGATGAAGTTTGCACCATAAAAAAATAAAAGCGGTGACGTGATTGTTAATAAAAATGGTGTGAGTTGTAGTGCAATATTATTTGTAAACAGCTGAGTAATCTTCACCAAGTAAATTAATCCGAGCAGATACAAGCTAAAATGTAAAAGCCGGATGTAATAATCGTGGAAACCAAAAAGTCGATAAAGTTGCGCGGCTGTGTAATATACAATTGGAAGTTCGCTCATCGCTCTGCCATCAATCGCATAGCGATGATGCACTTGTGGTGGAACAAAGGATATATTATTTTGAAAATAATTTAGTGCATAACTTGCTCCGTCACTTTGCCGCCATTGATGAAAACTACTTGGGCGATAAAAGAAGGTTTCATATCCACGATTGATGAAAATGGTGAATACTACCACTAACCCAAAGTAAAACCAAACATTTTTTAAGATCCTCATAGTATAAAAATATAAAAGCGATGACGCAAGATACGTTATCGCTTTTAAAATTAGGCGAAAAGCCCCATCATATTACTAATTAGTATTTACCCTTTTTTAAGGGTAGGTGTTATAGTGTTGTCGTTGTTTGTAGGATGTGCTGGTTCTTCTTCCAATTTCTTCACCTCACCTTTGATAGTAAGAATGCGGCTGTTTTGACCCTCAGGTTCGTTAGTAGTTATCGTAACTGTTTTGGTAAACTTACCAATGCGGTTAGTGTCATAACGTACTTCAATAACATCGCTTCCACCAGGGGCGATAGCAGTAGTAGGTGACTTAGGTACAGTACAACCGCAGCTACCTTTTGCATTGGTTACAAGTAAATCTTTGGTACCCGTATTTTTGAAGTGGAAAGTACGCAATGGCTCAGAGCCTTGCTCAATTAAACCATAGTCAAGCTCCATAGCGTCAAAAGTCATAATAGGACCATCCATTGCAGCAGGAGCAGGAACAGCTTCAACTTGTGCCATTGCAAACATTGCAACAGATAAAAACATAACGAGTGATAATACTTTTTTCATTTTGATAAATTTTTATTTTTAGTTCAGTAAGATTAAATTACTTAAGTTAGACAATAATTTTTAATGTTCAACAAATTTACGGTTATTTCGGCGATTTAAACAAGACCACGTCAATATTTTACTGTTAAAGATTAGTTAAACACCCGTTAAACATTTTTAACAAACATACATTTGAGAAAACTCGTATCATTTTAGATGGCGATTTACAAAAATTTGCTTTTATTTATACTTTAGTTATTATTGTGATTACACTATTGTTATTCATAACGTTTAGGTGAATAGAAATATACGACAGAAA
>JAGOHC010000112.1 GCA_017996375.1 Saprospiraceae bacterium
TTAGGATTCATCAAACCATCCCATTTCTCTGAGTTTCAATTTCTTTTGTTCTGGGTACCAAATGTAATTAGTTTTATTAGTTATTCTTTGATCCATCAATTTAGAAAATTCTTTAACATCTTCCTTCCCTTTTACAATTTTGTCTTTGTAACCTTTTTTAGGCTTTCCATATCAAAATCTAAAAAAGTGCCACCCGTTTCAAAATGTGTTTTAAAGGCATGACCCAACGCATAAGTTGATGCACCAGACATGACTGAACTTGCAACACCACCCAACAAGCTACCTACTACGGGAATCATTTTTACTGCGCCACGAGCAACTAATTTGCCCGCCGTTGCTGCGGTAATTGCTGCAATGAGCGATTTACCTTGCTGCTCTCGGAAATCAATATTGTATGTACGGCAAAGCTGTCGCAACATATCTAATTGTAGTGCAGCTACGGCAATCACATCTACTGCAGGTAGCGGAATGAAGCCTGCACCAGATGCCATAATCATGTGGTTGCGAATAATATTTTCTGCTTGAAATGCTTGATTTTCTTTATTAGTATCCATAACGTTATTAATGCGTTGTTTAATTTGTTTTTCAAAAAAGTAATTTAGCGGATTAAACATGAGTATTAGTTTATTCAAATTATTTAAACAAATTTTCCTATATTGCATTCAATATTTCAATTTATTTCGATTAGTGATATTGATTTAACGACAAACTGTTGGTATGTATTTTAAATAAAAATCCTTCAGTCACTTTTGACTGAAGGATGACCAGTTTTTGGAATAAGTAAATGTACTTGCCTAGCTCATTTATCTTTCAGAAACATCTGCTCAAAAGAAAGGCTAAGTCACCTTTATATACTTGTATGGACTTGCAAAAAAGCGACTTAGCCAAATACGTCCTTCGTAATCGGGTCTATGGATGTTCTTAAAACTAATGCACAATCAATTTACCTGATGACAGGAGATTTTGTTCGCTCGAAATATGGAACAAATAATTACCTGCTGCCGGCAGAATATCTTTTGTAATTCGGAATGTAGGGCTGTCAGCATTGAGAGACAAAATATTGCGACCATAGAGGTCAAAAACATTTAAAGTAAATCTATTTCTATTTTTAAAATCTCCTAAAATTTCAATGGTTGTAAAATCAATGAAAGGGTTTGGATAAACTTTGTATTGATATTGTTGTACTTGTGGGTTGTTAGAGCTGTTTGTAATTAACTCTAAAAAATGGTCATCAATTTTATGGGTTGTTTGATTCGTAATATTTGGAATAGTGTCATAATCAAAATAAATAGCAGCACTGTTGAAAATAATCGAGCCTACGGGATTATTAGGTCGCTGGGCAAGTCGAAACGTTAAAAATCCTTGTGTAGTGTGTTCATTAGTGCTGCTAATAGTGTCCAATGCAGTTTGTTCAAATACAAATTCAATAATACCATTTCCTAACATTTTGTACGTGTATGGGTGACTGCTAGCACCCGGTTGTAATGAAGTAATATCAAGTAAAGAAGAAAGCGTATCTCGAATAACAATCCGTTGAACGATACTCGAGGTTGTATTTTGGAAATTTATTAAATAATCTATTTCAGTAGTTGTATCTATTAGATGCTCCTCGCCAGCTCCGACAGGGAATCCTGCTAATTTAAAACTAGGCACTGTATCTGTATTTTGCTGGCAGTCAACAGAAATAAATTTATCTGATTCGTCTTCTGGATAGTAAAGTACGTATCCTGTAGATATGTTGCCTGACGTTGTACAGGCTTCTACTGCAACCGTTGGCTTACTGTTGCCAGGATGCCCTTCCGATTGTTCTGCAATGATTCGATACGTTTTGCCTGTTGCTTCTAATTTGATAATCGTTGCTTCGCCATTTTCTAATCTTACTGGAGCCTGCATCAACATTAAATCGTCTTCAACAATAAAATTGTTGGTTGGTTGTATCTGAGAATTACCAGTATTACGAATTATAAACTGTATAGAATCGCCGACACATGCACCTTCTACCGCTATATGTGCACCATCCCAAGTAGGGTCAGTCGGCAAGCAACTTTCATCAGGTTTAATATGTGCTTTGATAGAATGTGTTTGACCGAGAAGTGCGTCACATGCTAAAAAAACATCTAAGTAAAAAACACCACCATTCCCCGCCGGTAAAATTCCACCATTTGGCAAGAAAAGCAAAAACTTATTAGCACCCTGCTGAATAGCTGGCAGTGAAGCAGACTGAAAATTAAAATAAGGATCTAATTCAATTTCAACGTAAGCATTTATTGCATCAGCAGTACCTTCATTTCTATAAAAAATAGTATATCGGTTTGTTGTACATCTTTTTAGATGAGGTGTAACTACATTTACTGCTAAATCGGAACAAAGCGTTGGTTTTGAAATTGGGAAGTTTCTTACGGGTTCATTAGAGGCATTTGTAACCGTACAGTTAAGTGCGTTGGCGCAAGCCTGCCAATATTCATTCGGCAATCGTACAAATACTTGGTAGCTACCTTCAGATACTGGAATATCATAATCGCCATTGGCATCGGTACTTCCGAAATATAATACATTAGTAGTTGTATTTCTAACCGTTACTGGAATATTCCTTTGCCCTGATTCCCCAAGGTTAAAGTCGCAACCGTTGTTGGCATCGTAAAATACCTTACCTTTTATTTTCGTGAAATTTATATTCCCCGAATAGGTTAACACAGGAAGTAAATCTCCTAATGTTAAATTTTGAAAATCAATTGGCGTTTGAGCAAGTTCATCAGTATCAAAATCGATTAAAACCGGACGTTTTTCATCTATCAAGAAATCCATTGAAAACAAAACAGCATCATCCGGCAGCGATTCACCATTAACATCTGCAATCCAACCAAATCTCAATTCTCCATCGGGGGCATTGGTTGTATTAAAATTATTTATTGCGATGGATTGCAATCCAAAATTATAAGGTTCATTTAAAAAAGTAATCGCTGTTGCATCCCATTTTATAGTAAACTGCCCTCCTAAAATCTCATTAAAGTTTTTTACGGTAACATCAATACTTATAGTGTTTCCGACATCAGCACTTGCGTCACTTAAATCAAGTACAACAGGCACTTGAGCGTTGGTCGCAGTTATGGCGATAAACAAACTCAGTAATATGTTGAATACTTTTTTCACAAGAAATAATACGTTGTTCTTATATGAATATTGATTTACGATACAAAGGTGCAATGGAATATTTGGTAAAACAAAGACATTATTTAGCATTTGTTGAGTTAATTTTTGCATTTTATTAATTATATTTGCATAATTTAAAATCATAATATTCTGTTTTTCAATGATTTATGTTCATTTATTTAATGTGCAAAAAAATTGATTTGTTGCTGAAAAATTATTTTTATCATGAAAAAAAACGACTTAATCCCAATTTTTCAATCTTTTTCTAAAAAAGAAGTCAAAGATTTTAAAAAATGGCTACTCTCGCCTGCACATAATTCGCGCGAAGATGTAGTATTGCTATACGAATATTTGATACTTGATGAAAACTTATACGGGTCGGCTACTTTGGAAAAGGAATCGGTGTTTGGCAGTATCTTCACTAATGAAACGTATAATGATGCCAAAATGCGCCAGGTAATTTATTTTTTAAAGGCGGCTGTTGATGATTTTTTAACCTATCAGGCATTATTGAAAGATGCTGTTCGCGCTAAGATTATGCTGTCTAGCGTTTTTCGAACACGAAAGATAGAAAAATCTTTTCTACAAACCATAAAAGAAGCGCAAACTTTACAGGAAAAATTTCCGTATCGCAATGATACTTTTTTGAGTAACGAGTATCGTTTGCAGCAAGAACAATATTTATTTTTTGAAGGGCAAAAGCGGCTGGTGCAAATGAACTTGCAAGAAGTGACCGATGCAATTGACAATAATTATTTGGCAAATAAGCTCCGTCAATCTTGCCTGATGTTAGCACACCAAACTGTTTATAAAATTAATTACGACTTAGGGTTGATACAAGAAATTGTACGCTTCGTAGAAATGAATGAAAAATTATCACATTCAGCAATAGCGATTTATTATTATGGTTACAAAACATTTTTTGAAAAAGAAAATGAAGAACATTATTTTAACTTAAAAAAAGAAATTGACACCAACGAGCATAAGTTTCCATCAAGCGAAGTACGCGATATTTATCTGATGGCAATAAATTATTGTATCGGGCGCGTCAATGCAGGCAACCCATCATTTACACAAGAAACATTTGAATGGTACAAAAGAGGTTTCTCTAAAAACATTTTAATTGAAAATGAAACAGTGTCGCGGTTTACATTTCGAAATGTAGTATCTGCAGCTACAAAATTAAAAGAGTTTGGTTGGGTAGAGCAATTTATACAAGAGTATAAAAATTTGGTGGAAGATAAATACCGCGAAAGTACCGTGCACTACAGCCTATCAAAAGTATACTACGAAAAAGGCGATTATAAAACTGCGATGCGAATGATTTCACAGTTTGAAAATGACGATATTTTGCTCAACTTGGCAGCCAAAACGATGTTGATAAAAATGTTCTACGAAGAAAGTGAATTCGATGCGCTGGAAAGTTTACTTGAAAGTATGCGTACCTATTTACAACGCAAGGATGTTATTGGTTATCACAAATCCAACTATAAAAATATAATCAAATACACCAAAAAGCTAATCAACTCATTTGCTTACTCAAAGCAGAAAAAACTCGACCTTAAAGATGAAATTACCAACGCCAATCCACTAACCGAAAAATCGTGGCTACTTGAGCAGTTAGTGATATAAAGCTACAAATGCACCCAATTTCCACCTTTGTTTCCACCTAAAATCCACCCTAAAAAAGTTGTTTTCCACTTGAACTTGAGTTTATATTTGTCGAATCAATCGCCTGTTTTCAGGTAACTTGAATTCGACCAATATTAGTCATCGGTGGGAACTGTCGTACAGCCAAAAAATATTTAAAAAACTTCAATGAAAAACATTTTTTTTATGCTCATCCTGATAAGTGTTTGCTGCACTTCTTGCCTTGAGCTACTCCTCTCATCTGATTCTATATTGTATGAAGCTATAACATGGGATGAAAATTCGAGTAACGATCGTTTAAATGAGAAAACTTTAAATAGTTTTGATGGACAGTATGACTTGAAAGATTCATTCAGTATTTATTGTGAAAACAAATTTGCGGATGAACCTTACACTATTTCAAAATTACTCAATCCCGGTCAGATTTTTGTATTCGACAAAAATGACAATTTGATTAGTTATGTTTCGTATGATCCTTTCGAAAGTTATGATAAGTCGTATGATAACATTTTTGCCACATTCCCGCCAAAGTCAAATGTAGATATATCGAGAATGTCTAAAGAATTTGGCATCTCAGATATTCTTACAAATCTAACATTAGTTGAACGTACAAAATACAGAGATAACCTCAGTTATTACATTTACGTTTTTCACAATGATCGAAGCAGAAATAGCCCGTTTAAAATTCGCAAAGAGTTTTTAAGAATGATACGCAATAAAAGAAGTAGCATAGAATTTAATCTTGTAGATAGCAGTATCTTAAATCCTTCATTTTCCAATTAATTTATCTTTAAAAAATTTACACATGAAAAACAACATTTTCATCCTGCTGCTGCTAAGTTTTTTGTTTTCCTCCTGTGGAATAATTGGCTTAGCAATTTTTGCAGGAAAAACCATAAGCGATATTAGTGCTAATCATGAAGAATATGTTTTTAATGATTATGATGCAAAATATATCTTGAGCGATAGTATTGGCATAAACTTTAGAACGAAATTTGGACATGATGAGTACTCATTGAATAAGCTACTCGCTCCGGGACAAGTTTTTGTTTTTGACAATAAAGACAGCCTGATTAGTTATAACTCGTATGAGGAAAATATCAGTGCTTCAAAATTTGTAACAATCAAAAGCTTTCCGCCAACTTCTAATGTAAATTTAAATAAATTTTCTAAAGATTTTACGATACTTGATTTGTACTCAAACCTTGAGTTAAACTACCGAAAGATAAATAAAAAGATAAATAATCCGAAATACAAGCTATTTATATTTTATAATGAAAACAGCAAAAATAACCCATTTGAAATCAGTCCAAAATTGATAGAAAATATTGATAAAAAGAGAGTACAAATCGAATACAATCTCGTTTTAAGTAATATTACAAACTCAAAAAGCAAAAAATAAATAATACAAACTTTTCAACTCCAAATTTTATGAGAATTTCATTTAAAATCATCACCCTCAGTTTGTTTATTTTAACAACATCTATTGCTTTTTCACAAGAGTCAGCAAAGCCGGCAAAGGAGCAGAAAACGCCTGCACCTGCTCCACCACCTACTCCCGAGCCTCCAAGAAATAATCCTTCAGATAATAGAAACATACCTTCTGAAAGGCAAAATAATTCTAATAGCAACTCAGGAAGCTTTAATAATTTTTGGAAAGAAGTATTTGTCGATATTATAATTAATGGAATTTGGATCGTAACTTTTGGCATACCAAGTTTGGAAGAACATTTGCACAATCGGCTGACCCAATATCCTTATGTTGATGATATATCCGGCAATTATGAAAATAGTTTTAAAAATAAAAATCGTATTGAGCAATTTTCTGAAATAAAAAAAATGCGTTTTGATTTAGACAATTCGATACTTTATAGTTCATCTCAAAACTTTAGCAACAATTTCAGGGCGAAGTTGAGATTTGCAAAATTTGCTCAATTTCATGTAAGCTTTTTAAGTCAAATTGAGCATACCAAAGATTGGGTACGAGATTTCAAATTGCTTAACGTCAATTATATGCACGACAGACTGCGGTTCAATAAATTTAATTTAGGTTGGGAGTTTGGCTTTAGTTATAATCAGTTAAATGGAGCCTCAAATATGGGATTAAATTTTGGACTAAATGCAGAGTATTTTTTTAAAAAACCGTTTAGTATTTTTACTACTTATAAAATCAATGGCTTTAGTAAATATGGAGTTGGGCATTTTGAATTACAAGGTAAATATCATATAAAAAGATCATATTTTTCATTGGGTTATCAGTTAATACATATTGATACCGCAGTACATCATTTTGGGGGCATAGGTGCTGGCGTTTATTTATAATAGTGTATTAAACTGCAACAACAGCCAATCCTTTTCGGCAATATTATTTGCTGCCTCAACAGTATTTTTTAATTTTTTCAATTTATCTATATTATTCATTTCCAACAATTTATATGTGTATCGAATTAAGTTAAGATAGTTGGTGCGATGGTAGCCCATAATTTTTTTACGCAAAATAAAAATCTTCATCGCATCCAAATGCGACATCAATAAATCAAATTCAGAAAGTTCGTAATATATTTTTAGTGCAATAGTTTTTGCTGCCAATGCCAACAGGATGTCGCCGTAATCAGCCATTTGGAGCAAAGTTAAAGCCTTGTCAAAAAACCTCCGTTCATAGTACAATCGTGCTAACGAAAAACTATATGTACTTTCTCTATGTGCTTCTTCGAGTTGATTAGCGTATGCTTGTATAAATTTTTCAACCCAATCATAATCTTTAATATAAATGCCTGTGGAAACAATATTGCGAAATGTAAACCTCGACAACACGCCGTTATTTAACAAATAGCCGTGTTGTAACGCATGGCGGAAAAGTTCAAATTCCTGAACAACATAGTGTGTTGCACCTTCATTGAATTTTCGGATGCAATAATTAATTGCCAGCAAAAATAAATCTCGTCGTTCCTTGTGTGGAAACATATTTTCGTACTCTTGGATGTATTGCACAAAATGTTGAAAATATGCATCTGTTGTATTTTCCGTAATGGCTAAATAGTAGGCATGATACACCAAAATTGCAGGATGCTGAAGGTAGTTTTTTTGTTTTACTTCATGCAAAACAGTTTCCAATAATCCAAAATCGTATTCCGTTTTATAAACAGCTTGGTGCGAAATTGCCACACAAACACAACGCAATTTTGCTGCTAAATAATACACATCTAAAGAATCCGAAACAGCTTGTAAGTTGAGTTGCCCGGTGCGGCGTTGGCCACTCTCAAAAGCGTATTCCGTCTGCTGAAATTGATGCTCTTGCAACCAATATTCTGCATTGCGAATTGGCGACTGCTCTTGTGCTTCACGCAATTTTTGTTGATTGCTTTTGAAGTGTTTAGGCAAGTTACGCAAGCGATATACTTCAGAAAGCTGAAGCTGCAAATATTCTGATTGTTGAGCAGTTTGCTCGTGAATCAAAAAACTTTCAACTTCCTTTAACAACAAACTCATCAAT
>JAGOHC010000113.1 GCA_017996375.1 Saprospiraceae bacterium
CGTGGGAAAGTAGGTCGCCGCCAACCTTTTTTATTTTATCGTAGGTGTGAATACAAGTGTCCAACACTTCATCGCACCACTCACAAGCCGCTCCTCAGTGGCTTTTTTTGTAGGAGAAATTTTTTATCTACGTTAAAATTTCTTTTCTTTCAAAAAATTGATTTGTTCTCTCAGTAGTTTTATCTGTTCATTTTTTTCATTGAGCAGTTGTTCAAATAGCATACGTTCTGAAGTGGACAAATCAAAATTATAGGCGATATTATTCCCGTTTTTATTGGTATAGTTAAATATTAATTTTTTATCAAAACGAATTAAATCCAACACAGAACCTTCCAATAATTTTGCTATTTCTTACAGTCTTTTCATAGATAAGTCAGTTCCCTCATTTTCTATTTTTCCATACCATTTAGCAGAAATATCTAAACTTTCTGCCATATATTCCTGTGTATAATTTCTTAGCTCTCTTATTTTTTTATGTTTTGACCGATAGACATAGGTTAATTTTTCGTTTATTCTTATAAAGGTAATTCCAAATTCTTAAGACTAGAACAATAAAAGTATTCACTTCAACGAAGATAATAGTTTTTTTGTACAGACGGAGCTATCTGCTGAATATGATGGCTTGAGTGAGGGACATGCCGTACTAAAATTGAAAAATGTTCAATTGGAATGTGTCAATAATTTAGATAAAGATGACGATGGAGTTGTGCTCTTTGGGCATACTGAACATTTATACGATGACGGAATTGCTCCTTTTTATTTTCATAAGAGCTTGCCACGTGTTATTAGTGCACGAGAAAAAGTAATATTTGATTTATCACCCCCTTTTGGAATAACGATTAAAAATTATGACCCGTCGGTAACAGTTTATGCGCCCGAGATTGTGATTAGAAATACAAGTAGTGACCCGGGAATAGATTTAATCATTGAACCGCTCACTGCTAATCAGCCCTCTCCTTCATTAGATTTTATAGCTACCAATGAAGGAGATAATTGTTCGTATAATGAGTACTGTGATAATTTTTTTAATTTTCAAGGTAACCCATTTGTTTCCATGGCTGATTTTATTGCTGGTTTTAACCCTAATGTTATTGCTAAAAGGTATAATAATATCCCATATATATTACATCCAAATAATAATGCATTTAATCGTGCCATAGTCATACCTCAAGGAATTGCTTTAGGATCTGATAATCCATTAGCAAGTCAATTCCGACCTTTTACCGTTGGTATGCCAAATGAATTTAATGCTCATAAAGTTCAATTCCATATAGAAAGTGTAACAGCGCAATCATTAGGCATGATAGTTACAGGAAATAATACTAATCTCTTAGGGTTAACATCTGATGATTTTTCTTGGGATCCACTTGAAACAATGAATGCACCCAGTATTCCGCAAATATTTGTAATTGAAGCAAGCCTACATAATTGTAAATCTGATACGCAACCGAAGAGTTTTCAAGTGTTCACTACCCCTCAAGGATTTACTAATGGAGGCAGTATTAACGAAAGAGAAGGACAAGACTATCCTAACATAATAGTCAAGCAAGCCGAAGAGAAGCAAAACATTGGAGACCAAAATGAAGAGGATAAAACAAATAATAAATTAATAAGCAAAGGTTTAATTAACCATAATCCAGGAAAACAGTTATCAAATTTTGTACAGTTACCGAAAAATCAACAGCTTATTATAAGCCCCAATCCTATTGACAAATTTTTTAACTTAGATTTTAAAATCAGAACGGATTGCGTTATTTCTATAAATATTTCAGATATTTACGGAAAGACTATTGAAAATCTTTTAGATTATACGGCAGTAAGAGCTGGTGAGTATCACTATTCTTTTGATAGTAGTAGCTTGTATCCTGGCGTATATTTTATTACTTTACAGGCTGAAGGTGAAAAAACTACGAAAAAAGTTATCAAAATGTAATTTGTTTTATCAAAAATTATTGTTAGCATTGGTACAACTCTCTTTATGGTTATTAGCTATGATATATTTTATAGCTTTACCGACAAACACGTTCGCTCAAGAGAATTGTGCCAATGCCATTGATGATGATGGGGACGGATTAATTGATTTAAACGACCCCGATTGTGCTATTTGTGGAACAAGTCAGTACATCCTTGACCCAACATTTTCGGATACGCTTTGCTGCCCGAATAATGCCGGACAAATTAGTTGCCTGCGTCACTGGATTGATCCCTCAAACTTTACTTCCGATTTTTTCCATCCTTGTTGGGATGCACCTTATCCATTGCATTACCCGCCATTACTAGACGGTTCAGGATTTATAGGTTATTCCTTTAGTAGTAATATTAGTATTTCGGCATCCGACTATATAGGAACGTGTACGAGCGTACCATTGCCCAATGGTCGTTATCAAATTCAATTTTTACATAGCTTTAATGCAATGTCGCCTCCATTTTCAGATACACCTCCAATAACATCAGTGGCAGTATTTGGTCATGCCGATTGCCAATCTATGCCTTATCCACTCACGCCGCGCTGCCCACTCGAAAATGGAGAACCCGGCTGGATATTACTCAATGAGAAATTAGTATTAAGAGATACGAATTGGCAAAATGTAACAATTGATTTCGAGATAAATGAACCTATTCAAGCGATAGTTATTGGCAGTAGTTGCAGTTCTGCAATACCCGTTTATACCTATTTTTATTTGGATAATATTTACTTGTATACCCTTTCAGAAGTACCGCAAATTGTTGAAGGATTACCCTGTTCAGAGCAATTTGAAATTGGGGTTTCATCAAACCCTACTGCTCAGTACCAATGGTACAGAGACGGGATTGCTATTATAGGGGCAACTTCGCCAAATTTAACAATTGAGCAACCAGAAACTCCTGGGGGTAGTTACCAATGCCAAATAATTGAAGCGGATAGTTGCATATTATCTGCTCCATACAGGCATCAATTATCCACGCTACCCATTGCTGAACTTGGTAGGGATACATTATATCTTTGCGTTGGTGATACTATAATTTTAGGTGCTGAGAATAGAGGTGAACATTATGAATGGAATACTGGCGATACGCTACCTGTTTTGCTTATTACATCAACCGGGCATTATTCGGTTACCATTGTTGATGCTTGCGGAAATAGTAGTGAAGATGCGGTAGAAATACTTTCTTCAGAAAATTTAACCTGCAACCTTGTTTTCCCTACTGCGTTTTCGCCTGATGGTGATGGTGTGAATGATAGTTTTGGTTGCATAACAGATTGCTGTATAATTGCCTATGAGTTTAGCATTTATAATCGCTGGGGGCAACGCGTATTTATTACGCAAACTTTAGATGATAAATGGCATGGAACAATGGAAGGTTTTGGCGTATCGTCAGATGTGTATGTTTGGACAGCAAAAATAAAACTTGCATCCGGTCAAACTATTTTAAGAAAAGGCGATATCACTTTATTGCGATAGTTTAGTTTTCCTATCACTCACACCCCGTCAATTTATTCTCAATCATAGCTTTATGATAGCGTTGTAAAATCAACTTAGATTGATGATACATAGAATCAACTCCGACAGTATTGTTTTGTGTAACCCGCCATTTTTCATTGTGTTTTTTCCAAATAGAGGTGATATTTTCCTTATTAGAAGTAATTGAAAATGAATCACTTATAACAGTGTATTCGCCGCTTTCGTAGTTAACAACCGGAAATTTTGTGTCGCTAAGAAAGCTTTTTCCAAACGAAGTGTAAGGCTTGTCATAGTGTAGGTAATCCAAAACGGTTGGCAAAATATCAATCTGTTGCAGCAACTTTTCGCTGACGTTGGGCTGAATTTCGGAAGGCATATAAAACAAAATAGGTATTGCGTATCTGCCCGGCTTAGTCTGAAACGTAGCATCAAATGATTGTCCGATATGGTCGGCACAAATGACAAACAACGTATTGCTGAACCAACTTTTATTTTTGACCGTGTCAAAAAATTGTTGCAACGCATAATCCGTATAGCGCACGCTTCTTTCAAGTGGCGGCATAGTGGGATATTGCTTCGCAAACCACTCTTCAACATGATAGGGGTGATGCGAAGTCAGCGAAAACAAAAAGCTAAAAAACGGTTGCTGCTTTTGCGCGAAACTGTCCGTCTTAGTGGCAACATATTGGAAAAATTTATCATCCCAAATTCCCCAGTTCCCGTCATAATCAGTAGCAACGGGATAGTGGCGGCGGTCGTAATATTGTTGAAATCCGGAAGCAAGTGCAAACCGCTCAAACTCCATAGAGCCTTCATTTGCACCATGATAAAACGTAGTGGAGTACCCTTTCTGTTGTAAATAAAATGCCAACCCATGTATGCTGTTACTCTGATACGCCGAAAACATCAAGGGGTCATCCATCAAACTCGGTACACCCAATGTAATGGCAACTATCCCTTGCGTGGAGCGCAGACCATTCGCATAACTGTTTTTTGAGCAAAGCCCCATTGCCAGTAGCGAATCAAAAAATGGCGTGTTTTTACTTTTAGGATTAAAGAAACCTACATACTCATTCCCAAAACTTTCTAATGCAATGACAACCACATTTAGCGGGCGGAAAGGCTGCGTAGGTTGTGGGCGATGGCAAATATCATATTGCAAATCCAACTGAGCATCTCTAAAATAATGTAACTCCTTTAGTTGTCGCTGTTGCAGCGAAAAAAGCAAACTCAAAGTTGTGTTTGCAACCACAGGTGCTAACCGTGTATCGGGTACATATTGCACTGCCGTAATATTCATAATCGGGCGAAGCTGAAAACCGCCTCTTGCACCCAAAATCATTAGCGCTATTCCTATACAACACAACAAAGTTTGCTGCCACGAAAAAGGTATCCGCACCACAGATATAGAAGTTTTTTTATAGAGATAAACCGTAACGGCGATAAGTGCTATTACGCCAAATCCTATAAACCAATAGTCACGTAAAAAATTGGGAATCAGGTGTTTAGAGTTGAGTAACAACGTTAAGTCGCTGCTAATCATTCGCCGAAAGGCAAACCGAAAATAGTAACTGTCTGTTAATTCGAGAAAAAGTACCGGCAGGTTCGTAACAAAAAAAAGAATAGCCTGAAATCGGCGATAGCCACTATTGGCGCGTTGTGGCAAAGGCATGAGGTAACTCACAATCAACAGACTATTAATATACATCAAAGCGGCGACATCAAAGCGAATCCCAGTCAGCAACATGGCGCTTAATGTTGTAATTGAAACAGGTGGAAAATGCGTAATATTCAATGTATAAAAAACAATACGCGCTAAACTAAACAATAGCAACGCCAACAGCAGTCGCCAACCTAATTGTTTCAAGTAGATAAAATCCCGTCTATTCATATATTTTTAAAATCAAAATGTATCTTTGGAGGAAATAATCCATTTAGTAAAATAAAATTATCATGTCAGTAAAAAAAATCTTTTCCGCAGGGTTGTTATTTTTATCAGCTTGCATAGCGTTCGCACAAACGGAAATCACCGTTGAAGATATTTGGAAAAATGGAAAATTTTCCGGCAAATATGTTGAAGGATTTAACTTCCAACAAGATGGCAAGCACTACACCCGATTGGAGGATAACAGGATTGTTCAGTACGACCTCCTTACCGGCAAACCCTCCGGCACATTGCTCGATGCACGCACCCTCAAAGCTAAGAATATTCGCTTTGCAAATGATATTGATAGTTATATTTTTAGCTCCGATGAAAAGAAAATATTGATAGTAACAGAAACAGAACCCATTTATCGCCACTCCTTCAAAGCAAATTATTTCGTGTGGGATGTAGAAACACAAACACTGAAATCACTTTTTACAGATAAAAAACAGATGAATGCAACCTTCTCGCCACAGGGCGATAAAGTCTCATTTGTAAGTGAAAATAATTTGTACGTACACACCATTGCCACAAGCGAAGTCAAGCAAGTAACCGAAGATGGCGCAATCAATAAAATCATAAATGGTAATTGCGATTGGGTGTATGAAGAAGAATTTAGCCCCGTTAGCGGCGAAGGTATGAAAGCAATTGAGTGGTCGCCCGATGGCAGCAAATTGGCCTTTTTGCGTTTTGATGAAAGCCAAGTAAAAGAATACTGGATGAAGTATTACAACGGCGACGTATATCCCGAAACATATAAATTTAAATACCCGAAAGTAGGCGAAAGCAACTCGGTAGTAACCGCGCACATCTATAATATTCCGGCAAATAAAGTTGTTAAAATAGATATCGGCTCGGATAAGGACTACTACATCCCGCGCATCAAATGGACGAATAATGAAAACCTTTGCATCACAAAATTAAATCGCCATCAAAACCAACTACAACTGTTGTTGGCGGGTAGTAACGGCAAAGCGAGCCTTCTCATGCAGGAAACCAACAAATATTTTATTGATGTAAATGATGCACTTACTTTTTTAGATAATGGCAACTTCATTTGGATGTCAGAACAAAGTGGTTATAACCACTTGTATCTGTATGACGGAAAAACCGGACAGCAACTTCAGCCGCTAACAAAAGGTGATTTTGACGTGACTGCTTTTTATGGATATGACCCAAAAAATAAAAAGATTTTTTATCAGGCTGCCCCCGAATCACCTATGACGCGCCACATCTACGCCACATCGTTTGAGGGCAAAAATCCACAACAACTCACAACACAAAAGGGCTTCAACGATGCGGTGTTCAGCAGCACTTTTGATTATTTCGTCAATACTTATTCAAATATCAACACACCACCCATAACTACCGTTTTTGACAGCAACGGCAAAGAAATGCGAATAGTAGAAGGAAACACCGAATTAACGCAACTCATTAAAGAATATAATAATACAAAGATAGAATTTTTTGATTTTACCACCTCCGAAGGAGTGAAATTAAACGGTTGGATGATACAACCCCGCAATATGGATGCCACAAAAAAACACCCACTCTTCATGTATCAATATAGCGGTCCGAATAGCCAAGAAGTGCTTGACCAATGGATTGGGATGAATTATTGGTGGTTTCAGATGCTGGCGCAACGCGGCTACGTAGTTGCTTGTGTGGATGGTCGCGGCACTGGCGCACGCGGTGAAGAGTTTCGCAAAATGACATACAAACAACTCGGCAAATATGAGGTGATTGACCAAATTGAGGCTGCAAAATACTTAGGCACAAAGCCGTATGTTGATAAATCGCGCATTGGCATTTTTGGCTGGAGCTACGGCGGCTTCATGGCAGCAAATTGCATTTTTAAAGGTAACGATGTGTTTAAATCTGCTATTTCGGTAGCACCAGTCACGAACTGGAAATGGTACGATACTGTTTACACAGAACGTTATATGCAAACCGAACAAGAAAACCCCGATGGGTATAAAAATAATTCTCCCTTATATTTTGCTGACCGCCTCAAGGGTAACTTTTTACTGTTGCACGGTGTTGCTGATGACAACGTTCATTTTCAGAATACGATTGAATTGACCAATGCCCTCATTGATGCCAATAAGCAGTTTGATACCTATTTTTATCCGAATCGTAACCACGGCATTTATGGCGGCAATGCCAGACTTCACCTCTATAATAAGATGACAAATTTCGTTTTAGAAAAGTTGTAGTGAAGATGTTGTATAGAATTAGAAAGTTTTTCAACAACGAACTCTATTTGAATATGCGAATGTTCGATTGTTACAGAAAATTATTTATTAGAACAACGAAAGACAGTTTATTCAATTAACTTAAAAAAATGAAGAAATCCACCTTGAGTTTTCTAAAAGAATTAGAAAAAAATAACGACCGTGAATGGTTTGCAGAGCATAAAAATCTATACACCGCTGCCCGCGAAGATGTTATTTCATTCGTAGAAAAATTGAAAGATGAAATGACTGAATTTGATAAAGATATATGGAAAGTTGATGCACAAAAAGCACTTTTTAGGATATACCGTGATACGCGATTCTCCCAAAACAAAGCACCGTATAAAACTAATTTCGGAGCAAATTTAGCATACAAAAACGCAGGTTATTATCTGCATATCCAACCCGAAAAATCATTTTTGGAAAGAGCCTGATCACTTAATTCTGATAAATCGTGATGTGTACCAAGATATTTTGAATACAGATAACGTATGCCAGCATTGTTTTTTTTAGAATGCGGGTTAAGTCCTAAATAGCAATTGCAAAAATCACAAGCGCTTGTCTGATAGGCATACATCATTAGTATGCATATAATGATTTGTTTTCTCATTGATAAATGAAAATAGAGTGAATGGCTCGCGCCCAGCTAAGCCAATACTAAAATAGATGATGGGCCCCTAAATGC
>JAGOHC010000114.1 GCA_017996375.1 Saprospiraceae bacterium
CTACAGTTCCTAACAAACCCTTTTTTAATTCAGTTTCGAGCATACCAGAACGTGAGCGTGTGCCACCTGGAAAAAACAAGCTGTTCACTCCACGTTGAATAGCTATATTGGACATCCCCTTAAGCGTTTCTAAATAAATCGGGTTCTTCTTTCGCCTATCTACGCGATACGCACCTAAGCGATTCATGAAAAATGCGGGAATACCATTATTGTACAAGTTTAGTCCGGCACCGTAAGAGAATGAAGGTAACCCCATAACGGTGTCCATTGCATAGCCTACTAAAATGGAGTCAAGATTACTGAAGTGTGTTGGTACAACTACAACTGTACCTTTGTCAAACAAATTTCGGATATTATTAACATTGCCATACACCTGAATGCGCTCCTGAATTTGGTGAGTGCTGCCAAAAATTCTGCCTAAGTTTCTGCCTGCTGCGGTGTTTAATAACCTGTTAAAAAAAAATGTGAGAAAGCGTCGAGCGAACTGAAATGTTTTTTTATTAAAAGTGCCGACAATTTCGTTGGCGTAGCGCTTCACTATTTGTGAGAGCATTTCATCCAATTGTGTTTGAGAAAACTCGGTTTCCTTTTCGGCATTAGTATTTAGTTTTTTTCGAATCTTGCTCCAAAAACTTGCTTCATTTGGTGGGTCAACTTTCCAACGTTCTTCTTTCAGGCGTACACGTTCCATGTAGCTGGTGAGGGCAATAGTATCATACAATTTTACTTTTGACAAAGTTTTATGCAAACGATTAATTGTAAATTCTGAGAGTTCCCTTACAAAATTTTTACGATCCTGGCTCAATTTGTAAACGGGCCAATCTTCGATATGCTCGTATAACTGCGGGAAAGGTTTATTGCGTTCCAGTTTTTTCATAATACATTTTGTTCAACTCATCTATGAAGTTTAATATTTCATCTTTGCCCTCTCGTTTTTCGCCTGAAGTAAAAAATTGCATAGGTAGTTCGTTCCATTCTGTCAGTATTTTTTGTTGGATGGATTCAATTTGCGGTTGCTTTTGCGTTTTTCTCAAGCGGTCTAATTTGGTATATACCAAAACAAACGACAAATTATTTTCTGCCAGCCAGCGCATAAATTGTAAGTCAATTTTCTGAGTTGGGATATTGGAGTCTATTAAAACAAAGATACAAATTAAATTCTCTCTTTTTTGTAGATATTCTTCCGTAAACTTAGACCATCCTTGCCGCAATGATTTTGATACTTTTGCATACCCATATCCGGGAAGATCCACCATGCGCCAATCGTTGTTTATATTAAAAAAATTAATGGTTTGTGTTTTTCCCGGCGTACCGGATACTTTTGCCAAATACTTTTTATCACAAAGCATATTGATAAGCGTAGATTTACCGACATTACTACGCCCGATAAATGCATATTCAGGTTGTAAGGGTGGCGGGCAATCTTCAATTTTCACAAAGCTGCCACTAAATTCTGCTGATTTTATTGTCATACTAAAATGTTATTTTATATACACTGCCCATTCGTCTTCGTTCCTGATTTGCACATCAATGTCGTCATTTAAAGTTGTTGAGAGTGACAGCCCGATGTAATCTGCATGAATAGGGAATGACTTATGTTTTCTGTCTACTAAAACTGCAATTTCAATTTTTTTCGGAACAACTTTTATGAGCGGTTTGATTGCATAAAGCAGTGTGCGACCTGTATTGGCGACATCATCGATTACTATTACAGATTTATTGGCAATTTGCTCAAGTGGCATTTCTACTTGCACTTCTTTCGCCAAAGGATTGGCAGGATTCAACAATATTCGCGAAAGCAAAATGGACATTTGTACATTTTTTTGGAGCAGTTCTTGCGATAGTGCTTGGTAGAGCAACATTGCAAAGGCATACCCGTTATTGTTGATCCCAGCTAATATTATTTCGGTATCATCAAAATGGTGTTCCAGTATTTCAATAGCAATTCGCTTTACTTTTTGTTGTATTTGACGATGCGTTAGAATTTTCATAAATATTTATATCTTTACAACGGAGCAAACATACTTCTATCACATTTGCATACAAATATAATTAAATCTTATGCTTATTATCCAATCGTTATTATTTTTAATTATAACCGGATATGCAGGATTAAGGGCGTATCAAAGTTATTCGGCTGTGTATCGCAATATTCATTTGGGTAAAAATGATGTAGTTTTAGGCGATAGCAGTTCTCGTTGGCGCAATGTTTTCTTGATAGCACTAGGACAGAAAAAGATGTTTAAAAATATTATTCCCGCAGTACTACATTTGTTTATATATACAGCTTTTTTGCTAACACAAATTGAACTAATAGAAATATTTATTGACGGAATTTTTGGACAACATCGCTTTTTTTCTCAACCGTTGGGCGAGTTTTATACTTTCATCATCAGTTTGATAGAAATACTCTCTTTTTTAGCACTAATAGCAACCATTATTTTTTTAATTAGAAGAAATATTTTAAAGGTCTCTCGATTTGAAAAACCTGAAATGGAAGGTTTCCCAAAGTTAGATGCCAATCTTATATTATTTGGGGAGATATTATTAATTACCGGAATTGTGTGCATGAATGGCGCAGATAAAGTTTTACAAACATTGCTGCCGGAGCATTACCATCCTACCGGAAATTTTGCAATCAGCTCTTGGTTAGGTACTACACTTTTTGAAAACTTGAGTACAGGTGTGTTAATTGCCATTGAACGTTTTGGATGGTGGTTACATTTTTTAGTTGTTTTAGCGTTTATTAATTATTTACCTTTCTCAAAACATTTTCATATATTTTTAGCATTTCCAAACACCTACTTCGCAAAACTTTCGCCTAAAGGAGAAATATCAAATATGCCGGAGGTAATGAATGAAGTGAAAGCTATGTTAGGTATGCCCGATGCACAACCACCATCAACAGAATTGCCTGTATTCGGAGCTAAAGATATTTTTGACTTAAGCTGGCGCGATATTTTAGGTGCTTATAGTTGTACAGAATGTGGGCGATGTACTGCGGCGTGTCCGGCGAATTTGACAGGTAAAAAACTTTCACCAAGAAAAATAATGATGAATGTTCGCGACCGAGCTGAAGAAATTGGTAAGGTGATGGATGTTAGTGAAGATGAATTAACAAAAGAAAATTATGACGATGGTAAATCTCTTTTTGATTACATCAGTAAAGAAGAAATTAATGCTTGTACAACTTGCAACTCTTGCGTGGAAGCCTGCCCGATTTTGATAAATCCGTTAGATATTATATTACAACTACGCAGATATGAAATTTTGACAGAGTCAGCGGGGCCAAAAGATTGGACACCGATGTTTAACAGCTTAGAAAATTCGGGTGCTGTTTGGCAAATGCCTGTTGAGCGCGCTGCTTGGGCAAGCGAAGCTTAATGATTTTTTAAAAACTCAGTAACATTACAACAATATGTCTTCTATAAAAACTATGGCTGAATTTGCTGCCGAAGGTAAACAACCAGAGGTGCTTTTTTGGGTAGGATGTGCTGGCAGTTTTGACGCGCGTGCACAGAAAGTTACCCTTGCATTTTGTAAAATTTTAAAAGCAGCAAATATTGAGTTTGCAATATTAGGCAACGAAGAGTCGTGTACGGGCGATCCAGCACGCAGGGCAGGCAACGAGTTTGTTTTTCAAATGTTAGCTTTGCAAAATATTCAAACATTGAATATGTATGAAGTGAAAAAAATCGTGACTGCTTGTCCGCATTGTTTTAATATTCTTAAAAATGAGTATCCTGCATTGGGCGGAAACTATGAGGTAATTCATCATTCGCAATATTTAGAAAAATTGATTGCTGAAAAAAAAATAATTGTAAATGATGATACTGCTTTTAAGCAAACAACCATTACTTATCACGACAGTTGTTATTTAGGCAGAGCCAATGATGTATATGAAGCACCACGCCATGTTTTGGATTCGCTGAAAATTTCTATAAAAGAAATGAAACGAAGTAAAATGAATGGTTTGTGTTGTGGGGCAGGTGGTGGACAAATGTTTAAAGAAGATGAGCCGGGCAAAAAACGCATTAACTTAGAAAGAGCGGAGGAGGTTGTAGCATCCGGTGCTAAAGCTGTGGTGGCTAACTGCCCGTTTTGTATAACGATGTTGCAAGATGGAATGAAAAGTTTAGAGAAACAAGACGATATAATGGTTTTCGATATTTCTGAAATGATAGTTAATAATATGATTATCAAATAGTTATAAGAAAAATATTGCCTTTATTTTGATGATTAAAATTTTAATATATTGCATTTACTTTTTACAAATTGCACCTTCTTTTCCGGTAGCTAATATAAGTGGATTTTGGTCAGGCAAGATTACACAAGATGTTGCTGTGTATAAATCAGACTATAAATTTGAAATGATTATTAAACAGAAAGGTAAAAAAATTACAGGCAGAACTTATGTATATTCAGACAACTATTTTGCTGTTATGAGTATGGAAGGGGAATATCACAACAATATTTTGTCATTTAAAGAATTGAAGATTATTGATAATAAAGACATTTCAGATATGGAGTGGTGTATCAAAAGTGGTGTATTAAAAGTAGTCAATAAGAATGGAATAATAACTCTGGAAGGGCCATGGATTGGTAAATCTTCGCAGGGCAATTGCAATCCGGGTAAAATTATTTTAAGCAAAGGAAATATCAGGGTGTAATTTCATATTCACCCTCAACCACTAAACCATCATAGGCTACTTCAATACCTTCCGGCAAATATTCATTTAACTTTTCATGTAAACCAGCATTGTGACTCAAGTGTGTCAGGTATGCTTTTTCCGGTTTTATTTTTTGAATCAATGTTACTGCTTGAGGAATTGTTAGGTGTGCATGATGTTCCTGCCAATGCAATCCATTTATTACCAAATGTTTTGTATTTTGTAATAACAATATTGCCTCATCTGATAAATATCTGCAATCAGTAATATAACTCACATTGCCAATTCGATAGCCCAAAATAGGCAAATTGCCATGCTGAACTGGAATTGGTTGGATATTGATATTTGCAACAACTAACGCACTTGAATCTATGGGAATTAATTGCAATCGTGGCAGCCCAGGATATTTGGAGGTAGAGAATACATAATCGAAACGTTTAGCAACATCATCCAAAACGCGCTGTAACCCGTAAACGGGCATATCACGATTTTGAATAAAATTGATTGGGCGCAAATCATCCATCCCAAAAATATGGTCGGCGTGTTCATGAGTGAGTAAAACAGCATGAATATTGCTAATATTAGTTCGTAATAATTGTTGGCGCAAATCAGGTCCGCAATCAATCAAAAATTTTATATCATTAATGCTAAAAATAGCAGCTGTTCTTAAGCGTTTATCTTTCGTATTTGTAGAATTGCAAACAACACAACTACAACCTATGACCGGAACACCCTGCGAGGTGCCTGTTCCTAAGAGTTGTAATTGGACGGTTGTAATCATGTAGTTTTTGCTGAATATTGTTGCATCGCTGCGTTATACCATTTTTGTTGTTCATCCGTGAGATTCACTTCAATCGGGATGGTAGATATTATATCTATTAAACTATTTATTCGCGCTTCGGTTTCAAAAAATTTATTGACGATTACAATTTTTCGATGCTCGACAATACAGTAACCAGATTGAAAATTACCTTTTTCGTACCGTACGGTATATGCTAATTGTTGCAATAATTCTTCTAACTTTTTGAGGGTGTTGGTTGTATATTTTATAGCCATCGTATTAATTGTTGCTAAAGCGTTTTACAATATAAACGCCGAGAAGCGTAATAGAGCAAGCAAAAATCGTAATTGCATCTAATTTTTCGTTTAACACAATATAACCAGCAACTAAAGCAATTACCGGATTTACATAAGTGTACAATGATGCTATTTCAATAGGCAATTTTGAAAGTGCGTAATTGAAAGCATTAAATGTAATTAACGAACCGAAAACAATTAAATATAGCAAAGCACCTAATGAAATTGCATCAAATTGAATGTGATGATGCTTGTCAAATAACAAACTTAGCGGCAGTAAAAATAATCCTCCAAACAACATTTGTAGACTTGTTTTTAACAAAACAGAACCACTAACGAAATAGTACTTTGTTAAAACCGTACCCATCGTCCAAGTAATACATGCTAAAATCACCGCTATAAGCCCTTGAATATCATTTGATTCACTCCAGTTTAAGTTATTTCTTGAAATAAGCACAATGCCAAATAGACCAATAAAGATACCAAAAATAACTTTATTGTTTGGAAATCCTTTGCCCAACATCCAAGTAAATAAAATTGCCAACAAAGGTACTAATGCACCAAAAAGTGCTGCTACTCCAGTTGGAATATACTTCACTCCCCACGTTGAGAATCCGTTGCCAACTGTTATCATCAATACACCATTAACGGCTTGCTGTTTAATAATTGGCAACGAAATTTTCCTTTCTTTTTTGATAAACCAAACATATAAAAATAATAAAGCACCAGCTACCATTTGTCTGATGAATGCCAAAAACAAAGGTTCCATTGCACCCATTGCAATTTTGGTAAACAAGTACGTTGTACCCCAGACTAAACATACAGTTGCTAATGCGAAATAAGGTTTGTTATTGTTCACAAATTGGATAAGTTGCTAATTATTTTAGATAGAAAGTTCATTAAATTATAAAAAAAGTATAAAGGAAGGTGATTTCAAAAAGTTAGTCGCAAATATACAACAACACTTCTAATTAGCTTAGTAAACCTGATAATTTCAATGAACCAAACAAAAGGTACGATATTTCGTATAAGCTGAAGTCTTAATAACACTTTTATTAAAAATAAATATTAAATCACTTCGTTACGTTTTCCGTGAAGGTATTTGTACTTTTGCGCGTCAATTATAAAGATTTATGAAGAAATTATTTCTATTCATTCTGCTCTTCCAATTTTGCTTTTTGTATGCCCAAGATAGGCACTATTCTCAGTTTTATGCTTCTCCGCTTACGTTGAATCCGGCACTAACAGGAGCGTATAATGCAAAATATCGCGTTGCGGGTATTTACCGCAATCAGTGGTCAGGTGCATTGCCACAACCTTATACAACCTATGGAGCAGATGTTGATGTGCGTTTTAGGATGCCCACAACTGCCCGAAGTAAAGATGCAGTCGCTGCCGGAATCTATTTTGTAAAAGATAACGTGAGTGGCATTGATTTCATTAACAACCAAATGGGTTTGTCTTTAGCTTATCATAAAGCGTTAGATTATAAAAGTACACAGTATTTGAGTGTTGGTTTGCAGGGCTCCTTAAATCAGCGCAATGTTAATTATGAAAAATTGATGTTTCAAGACCAATTTAATGGTATCAATGGGTACACAATTCCTACACAAGAAGTTTTGCCCGAAAATAATTTTTCCTACGGCGACTTAAATTTAGGTGTTAACTATACCGTATCGGTTGGAAAGAAAACGCAGTTTTTTGTTGGTGGTGCATATCATCACATTTTGCGCCCTCAAGTATCATTTTTTGCACGTGATGAGAATAATAAAGATAAGAACTTTCCTGCAAATAAACTTTTTAGTAAATTTTCTGCACATACGTCAGCCAATATTTCATTTAGTGAAACTTTTTCTATCTCTCCAAGAGTGTTAGCACAATTACAGGGTCCGCATTTAGAAACAACTGTTGGAAATAACTTCAGGTTTTATTTTTCAAATGGTGACAAAACCGCTTTTACAGTAGGTGCGTGGGCGCGTGCTTCAAAAAATGCAGATGGTGTTTCCTTAGATGCAATCGTTGGTTTATTAGGCATCGAATTTAATAATATTGTTATTGGTGCGAGCTACGATACATACATTTCTAATGTGCAAACTTTAAAAAATGGCAGCGGAGCATTTGAGGTGTCAATTCAATATTTAGGCGATTTTGAAGATGAAGACGGCGTGCTCTGTCCAACTTTTTAGTAAAAGAATCTAATCAATTATCCATGTTTTTCCTTCTTTTGCCAATTCGGTATTGGGAAAAACAGCCTCAGCTTCTTTTAATAACGGTGTGAGATATTGGTAGCGTGAGGAAAAATGTCCGATTATTAATTTTTTAACATTCGCTTTAGCAGCAATTAGTGCTGCTTGTTTTGCAGTACTGTGTTTAGTGATTTTAGCATTTTCAGATAAGTCATCTAAAAAAGTAGATTCGTGATACAGCAAATCCACATTTTGTAAAAAATCCGGTAAGGTGTTGGGCAAAAAAACAGTATCCGTACAATAAGCAAAGGAACGTCTATGTGGTTTTTCGTACACTAATAAAT
>JAGOHC010000115.1 GCA_017996375.1 Saprospiraceae bacterium
GAGGTTTTTATTCTTCTCGTGCGATTTTCGTACACCTCCATTGCTGCTTCGATTGCTTTAAAAATGCGTTGCTTTTCTAATACAGAAATAAATACAACCGGCACATCGTCAAATGGTTTGATGCGCTCCTTGATGGCATTTTCAAAATCGCGAGCGGAATTGGTCTCTTTCTCTTCTGCCAAATCCCATTTGTTAACTAATATTACTAATCCTTTGTGTCGCTTTTGTACCAGTTTCAAAATATTAAGGTCTTGGCTTTCTATACCTTCCGAAGCGTCTAAGAGCAGCAAACATACATCAGCCTCTTCTAAGGCACGAATAGCACGCATGACGGAATAAAACTCTAAATTTTCGTGTACCTTAGATTTTTTGCGAAGCCCCGCTGTGTCAATTAATAAAAAGTCTTTATTAAATTTTGTATAGCGCGAGTGAATAGAATCACGAGTTGTGCCGGCGATATCCGTCACGATATTGCGGTCTTCACCTAAAAGTGCATTGATAAATGATGACTTCCCCACGTTGGGTTGCCCGATAATGGCAAACTTTGGCAGTTCATCTTCTTTTTCATCGGCATCGGTAATATGCTCAATAACTGCATCTAACAAGTCGCCTGTTCCACTTCCCGTAAGGGCGGCAACGAAAAAAGTATTATCAAAACCTAACGACCAGAATTCATTGGCATCAATCATGCGGCGACTGTTATCTACTTTATTAACACAGAGCATAACGGGCTTAGGTGTACGCCGCAGTAGTTCGGCAATTTCTTCATCTAAATCAGTAATACCCGTTGTAGTATCAACGCAAAAGATGATAACACTCGATTCCTCGATGGCGATTTTTACTTGCTCACGAATAGCTGCTTCGAAAACATCGTCGCTGTTTTTCACAAAACCTCCGGTATCCACAACTGTGAATTTTTTACCACCCCACTCGCATAGCCCGTAGATGCGGTCGCGAGTAACGCCACTGATATCATCCACTATAGCTTGTCGCTCACCGATGAGCCTGTTAAAAAGTGTAGATTTACCAACGTTAGGTCTGCCCACGATAGCGACAATATTACTCATATTAAATAAATGAAAAATTATGTAAATAAGCAGTATCGCCCGATTGTTTGTATAAACAGTAGGCGTTGCTTTTAGGTTTGTGTATTACTAAAGTGTTAGAATATCTTTTTCTTTTGCTTCGATAAGTTTTTCAATGCGGTCGCTATATTTGTCTGTCATTTTTTGCACTTCGTCTTCTTTCTTTTTAGCCATATCTTCGGGCAAGCCATTTTTTTGTGCTTTCTTGATGTGTTCCATTGCGTCACGGCGTGCATTACGTACACTTACTTTTGCTTCTTCGGCTAAATGCTTTGCTTTTCTGACTAATTCTTTGCGACGTTCTTCTGTTAATGGTGGGATACTTAATCGAATAATCTGCCCATCGTTTTGTGGCGTGATGCCAATGTTTGCTTCGAGAATGGCACGTTCTATCTGTGCTATTACATTTTTCTCCCAAGGCTGTACCGTGACTGTTCGCGAATCGGCGGTAGCAACATTGGCTACTTGCGAAAGCGGTGTCGGTGCCCCATAATACTCTACCATCAAGCCATCTAATAAGTTGGAGGAGGCTTTGCCGGTTCTGACCTTATTCAACTCTTTGTTTAGGTGTTCAACGGAGTGCTCCATTGCTTCTTCGGTCATGCTAAGGTATAAGTTAATATCGTCTAAAGCTTGCATATAACGTTGATATTTGTTGTTACTTCTAAAAAAATATTTGAATATGAATTGTAGCAAAGATAACATTTTTTTGATAATTATAACGTATGCCCTAAATGCAAACCACATATTGCTGTTGCGCTTCAACTATGTAAAACAAAGCTATTCTTAGTAATATATAAATTCCATACCTTTACGCACTTAATCCAAAGTCGCAAAAATTTGTGTATGCAAGTTGAAAAATCTTCAAAACCCTTCATCTTACAAAATTGGTTACCTTTATTGTTGGCAGCTACAACTGCGGTAGGTATGCTTGTTGGATATAAAATGAACAATGATACTGCACTTATCGAAATTAGCCGATATTCCGATATCAGCGAAGATACCAATTCGCGTGGTGGTGCCATTGAAGAACTAATCCAATACATCAATGGAAAGTATGTTGATAAAATTGACTCCGAACAACTTACCAATGAGGTCATTACTGATATGCTCAATCATTTAGACCCCCATTCTGTTTATATGAATAAAACTGAACTTGTGCAGGCAACAGAAGATTTAGATGGTGAATTTGATGGTATTGGTATTGAGTTCATTATTATAGAAGATACGCTATCTGTAGTATCCGTGCTTTCTGGTGGTCCCTCTGAGCAAGCTGGCATTTTGCCTTATGACAAATTTATTGCTGTGAACGACTCCATCATCGCCGGCAAAAAAATGGGTACTGATGATATGGCAGATAAAATGCGTGGCAAGGGTGGCAGCAAAGTAAAAATATCTCTATTAAGGAAAGGCGAAAATAAACTAAAGGACATAAATATCATTCGCGGAAAAATTGCTATCAAAAGTGTTGATGCTGCCTATATGCTAAATGCCGACTGCGGGTATATTAAGATAAATCGCTTTAGCGAACATACCTACAAAGAATTTATGGAAAATCTGGAGCGGCTGATTACTCAAAATAAAATTAAAGACCTCGTAATTGATGTGCGGCAAAATCCGGGCGGCTATTTGGAAGAAGCTACCAAAATATTAAGCCAACTCTTTCCTCAAAAAGATAAATTGTTAGTTTATACCAAAGGCAGAAACAACAACAAAACAGAATACAAATCGAGTGGCAAGCCGTTTTTTGATATCCGCAACATAGCTTTATTAATTGACGAAGGAGCAGCCTCTGCCAGCGAAATAATGGCGGGTGCACTTCAGGATTGGGATAGAGCCGTTGTAGTGGGCAGGCGTTCCTACGGCAAAGGTTTGGTTCAAGAGCAATTCGACTTGAGTAATGGTGGTGCAGTGCGCCTGACCGTTGCCAGATATTTTACGCCTTCCGGCAGATGTATTCAGCGAGATTATATCAATGATACCGATTACAATGATGAGGCAGAAAATCGCTATGCCTCCGGCGAGTTACTTACTGGGAAAAACATCCCTACTGATACGACAAAATACTTTACAAATAATGGCAGGGTTGTTTTTGGCGGCGGCGGCATCACTCCCGACGTTTTCGTTGCCATAGATACTGCTTTGCTAAATAATACTTTATTAGAACTAAGACAGTACATACCAAAATTTGCGTTTAATTATTACAATAATAACAAATCGCAATTTGATAAATATACAACTCCTGCAACTTTCATTCAGCAATATCAAGTAAACGAGACTTTATTAAATGAATTTGTTAGGTATGCCCAAAAGCAAGGCGCAAAAACAAACGTACTAATCTCCACTTCAAACAGAAAAAATATCGCTACACTCTTAAAAGCACAATTTACACGACTGCAATTTAAAGATGTAGGCTACTTCATGGCGCTAAATCAAAATGACCCCGTATTACAAGCCGCCCTGAAAGCGATAGCAAATCCAAAAATTTTGGAAAAGCAAGCAACAAAATAATCTTTATTAAAAAGAATAAACGGTTATGTCCTTTGTTAAATCTACCTTACTGCTTCCTTATGCCAAATACATTGCGCGTCAAATTCAGCATTGGTCAAATAATGCTGTTGCAACGCAAGAAGATATTTTTAAAAAACTCATTGGTACAGCACGAAAAACAGCCTTCGGCTACGACCACCATTTTAGTAAAATAACAAGTTACGAATCCTTTTGCGACAACGTGCCTATTCGTGATTATGAAGATATCAAGCACTACATCGAGCGCATCAAAAAAGGAGAAAAAGATGTACTGTGGCGTGGATTACCGCGCTACTTTGCCAAAACATCCGGCACAACCTCTGGCGTAAAATACATTCCACTTACTAGAGAAAGCATCCCCAATCATTTTGGCACAGCACGCAATGCCGCATTCAATTATTATGCACAAAGTGGCAACGGCACATGGTTGAATGGTAAGGTTATTTTCCTTTCCGGCAGTCCAAAATTAGATAATATAAATGGCATACTCACCGGAAGGCTGTCGGGCATCTCCAACCACATGGTTCCGGCATGGCTAAAAGCAAGCCAGTTACCTTCCTACCAAACTAACTGTATTGATGAATGGGAAGAAAAGCTGGAGCAAATTATTGACGAAACACTCCACCAAGATATGCGCCTCATCAGTGGCATTCCACCTTGGGTACAAATGTATTTTGAGCGTCTGTTAGCTCGCTCCGGTAAAAAACATATCAAAGATATTTTTCCGAACTTTTCCGTTTTCGTTTATGGTGGTGTAAACTACGAACCGTACCGCGACACAATGGAAGCACTCATTGGTAAAAAAATTGACAGTATAGAAACCTACCCCGCCTCCGAAGGATTTATCGCATTTCAAGATTCACAAACCGAAAAAGGATTATTACTTAATACTTTTTCGGGTATTTTCTTTGAGTTCATACCGGCTGAAGAAATTCATAATGTGCAACCCAAACGGGTATATCTCCGCGATGTTGAGTTAGGTGTAAATTATGTTATTATTATCAATAATAACGCGGGGCTATGGGGATATAATATTGGTGATACTGTTATGTTTGTATCTAAAAACCCATATCGCATATTAGTAACAGGCAGAGTATCGCACTATATTTCTGCATTTGGCGAGCACGTAATTGGGAAAGAAGTAGAAGCAGCTTTAATGCAAGTTGCTCATAATCAAAATGTTAGAATAGTCGAATTTACCATCGCACCACAAGTTACACCAAAAATCGGACTGCCCTATCACGAGTGGTTTATTGAGTTTGATGAAGTACCGAATAATCTTACGGCTTTCGCCGAACAAGTAGATGCCGCTATGACACAGCAAAATATTTATTATAAAGATTTAATTGACGGTAACATTTTACGTAAGTTAGTAATCACTCCCTTACAACGAGATGGTTTCCGTAACTACATGAAAACTGAAGGCAAGTTAGGCGGACAAAACAAAGTACCTCGCTTAAAAAATGATCGAAAAATTGCCGATGCACTACAACCTTACGTACTTTAAATTTCAACAAATGAAACTACGATTTTTACTTAAAACCGTAACCATCTTTTTTACATTTATGCAAGCAAACTTATCGCAAACAGCACAATATCAAACACCTCCGAGCGCTATTACAGATTTAGTATTAGTACCCTCATTTCCGGCGGCAGCACTGAGTTTTAACAGCGAATTTATTATCCTCTATGGTCGCCCCTCAATGCCAACTATCGAAGAAGTTGCACAACCCGAATTGAAACTGGCAGGCTTGCGTATCAACTCCAATGCTAACAGCGTAAGCGGAGCAGCTTACTACAACAGTATCAGTATCAAATATCTAAACAACAATAAAGAACTAGCTATAAAGAATGTACCCGAACATGCTCGTATAGAATACGTCGGTTTATCACCGGACAATAAAAAAATTGCCTTTACACATACCACCTCCGAAGGCTTAGAATTGTGGCTTGCCGATATTCAAAAGGCAAAAGCAAAACGCATTACAAAAGCTGTGTTGAATACTACCGTAGGTAGCCCTTTTATTTGGCTCTCCGACAGCAAAACAATATTGTATAAACGCACCATTGCTAACAGACCAAAAGCTCCTAACCCACCAATAGTTCCTAACGGACCTGTGGTGCAAGAAAACATCGGCAAAACGGCACCTCTGCGTACCTACCAAGATTTATTGAAAAACGCGTACGATGAATCTCTATTTGAATATTATACACAAGCACAACTTGTACAGTATAACGTGGATTCAGAAAAGTCAAAAAATTTCGGTAATGCAGGCATGATAAGTGGATACAGCAGTTCGCCTGCCGGACAGTATGTAATGGTATTTTCTGTGCAAAAACCTTTCTCTAATTTGACTCAATATGACAGATTTCCTTTTAATGTAGATATCTACAATCGAGAAGGTGTTTTGGTTAAACAGTTGTTCAAAATACCTTTAGCAGAAACTATTCCTAAAGGATTCAACGCTGTCCGTACGGGGGCGCGGTCAATACAATGGCGTGCTGATCAACCCAATACTTTGGTTTGGGTTGAAGCGCAAGACGAAGGCGACCCAACAAAAGAAGTTCCCTTTCGCGATCAACTTTTTAGCTTGGCGGCACCATTCGACAAACAACCCGAAAAGAGTATCAGTTTTGCGCTGCGCTTCGGCGGAATCACTTGGGGGACAGATAGTTTGGCTGTCTGCAATGAGTGGTGGTGGCAAACTCGTAAAACCATTGTCAGTCGTTGGCAACCTAATAATCCGTCAGCAGGAAAGGATACTCTGTTCGATTATTCTTACGAAGATGCTTACGCGAATCCGGGTAGTTTTGAGTTAAAAACAAATCAATACGGACGATACGTTTTACTTACCGCTAATAACGAAAAAGCTTTGTACTTGTTTGGGCAAGGTGCATCGCCACAAGGCAACTTCCCATTTGTTGATGAATTTAACGTAAGTGATAAAAGTAAAAAAAGGCTTTGGCAGTGTGCCGCTCCATACTACGAGTCTCCTGTTGAGTTATTAGATATCCAAAAAGGGTGGCTCATCACACGTCGTGAAAGTGTTGAAGAACCGCCTAATTACTTATTAACTAATTGGAAAAATAATGAAGTTCGCTCCATAACTGATTTCAAAAATCCTTATGAAAGTATAAAAGGAATCCACAAGGAATTGATTCGTTATAAAAGAAAAGACGGCGTAGATTTAACAGGAACACTGTATCTACCGAAAGGCTATATAAAAGAAAAAGACGGCGCTTTACCTGTAGTGATGTGGGCATATCCGAGAGAGTTTAAAAGTGCTGATGCCGCCGGACAAGTTACCAATTCGCCATACGAGTTTACGCGCTTGCACTGGGGATCGCCAATATTTTGGGTAACGCAAGGTTATGCGATACTTGACGACTTTGGAATGCCCGTCATTGGAGAAGGAACAGAAGAACCCAACGAAACTTTTATAGAACAAATACGCATGGATGCCGAAGCTGCCATTGACACATTAGCAAATATGGGCGTAGGCAATAGAAAAAAGATAGCCGTTGGCGGACATTCCTACGGTGCTTTTATGACAGCCAACTTATTGGCACATACCGATTTATTCGCTGCGGGCATTGCCCGTAGCGGCGCATATAACCGCACCTTAACACCGTTCGGTTTTCAGTCAGAGGAGCGAACAATTTGGGATGCACCGGAAACTTACAGTAAAATGTCGCCGTTCATGTATGCTGATAAAATAAAAGAACCACTACTGTTGATTCATGGCGAAACCGATGATAATTCAGGTACATTCCCGATACAAAGTGAGCGTTTTTATGCCGCACTGAAAGGGCATGGCGCTACCACCCGATTGGTGATGTTACCTTCGGAGCGGCACAGTTATCGCGCCAAAGAATCTATACTGCACGTATTGTGGGAGCAACATAATTGGCTTGAGAAGCATGTAAAAAACAAACAATAATCAAAAAGCTATGACCTGCAAAAACAAATGGTCTTATGTGGCGGTGCTGCTGTTTTTCGCTGCGGCAATTTACGTTGATATAAGTGTTCACAAATGGAGTAGAAATGCGGTTTTAGTTTTTGATATCGCTGGGTATCATCACTACTTGCCAGCAACATTCATTTATCACGACATTTTGAAATATGACTTTTTAGATAGCTTAGATGTCAAATATGCATTTACACAGGGCTTACAAAAAAAGTTTGGGTTGCATCCTACACCAAAGAACCACAACCTATGCAATCAATACCCAATGGGTGTGTCGATATTTCAGTTGCCTGCGTTTGCCATTGCTCATGCTTGGGCGGTTGCTACAAAACAACATCCAGCGGACGGCTACTCCAGCCCATACCAACATGGTGTTGTGTTATCCACGCTGTTTTTCGCTGTATTAGCGTTGATAATTTTGATATTGTTTTTGAAGCATTATTTTTCCGATAAGGTTATTTTTTTTACATTAATTCTACTTTCTTTCGGGACAAATTTTTTTCAATACGCCACTTTGGACAGCGGGTTCTCGCACATTTATTTGTTTTTTCTTTATGCTTCGGTACTTTATTTGTCTTTGTTGTGGTATCAAAAAGCGACTGTGTTAAACTCAATCTTAATGGGAAT
>JAGOHC010000116.1 GCA_017996375.1 Saprospiraceae bacterium
CAAAGCAACTGCTAAGCCTGCAGCAAAGGTAGTAAAAAAGTAAAGACTGAATTGTATTTAGTTCAATTTACTAACTAATATGCGTTTTAAACGCCAGTTCTTTATTGTCACATCCATAAATTTGAATCGTTAAATGGCTAAAACAGCATCGTCGAAAACAGAAAAAAAGTCAGTTGCGACAAAATCTGCTACACCCAAAAAAGCAGCTCCCAAAAAGGCTGCTCCTAAAGCTAAAGCAACATCGGTTAAAGCGACATCAACAAAACCTGTGGTAAAAGCAAAGGCTAAAGTTCCTAAAAAAGTTACTACTGTTACCAATCGTACATTTACAATGATTAAACCCGACGCAGTCAAATCGGGTTATATCGGTGGAATTTTAGAAAAAATTAATGCCAATGGTTTCAGAATTGTAGCTATGAAATTAACCAAATTATCGAAGGCTCGTGCAAAAGAATTTTATGCCGTACACAAATCCCGTCCCTTTTATGGTGAGTTAGTGGAGTTTATGTCCTCGGGTCCGATAGTTGCTGCTGTGCTTGAAAAGGATAACGCAGTAGAGAATTTCCGTAAATTAATTGGTTCTACCAACCCTGCCGAAGCAGCTAAAGGAACTATCCGTAAGTTGTATGCAAAAAGTGTTGGTGAGAATGCTGTTCACGGCTCTGATTCTGATGAAAATGCAGCTATTGAATCTGCTTTTCATTTTGCTAAAAGCGAACTTTATTAGTATTCAGTATTAAACAGAATACAACAGTATTACAAGAGTGAGTAGATTGAATTTTACTCACTTTTTTTGTTTAGTATTTAATCAAGAAAAATCGGAGAATATATTTCATCTTATACTCTCCGATTTTAGTAAGTGCTATCAAATTTTCGTTACGCAAACAATTCCATTAAACTGTACTTTTTATCATTGATAATATCAATAACATCGAATTTATAAATGACTTTAGTTGCTTCGAATAGAGGCGACTTTTTCTTTTTTTAACAAATAGTTAGATTATGGTAAAGTACCAAATAGAATTTACAATAAGCAAGGATTACTCTGCTACCGTTGTTGTTTCTCTTATCTCAGGATGCCGAATTTCACCGCCGGAGTTCCCAACCGCAGCAGTCAAATAAATAACAATTATTGCTAACAAAAAGACAGCCGGAAAAATAAATTTGTATAACATATGTTTCTTAACACTTGACCAAAATCCAAGCATCGAACTAAGTCCTAACAAATATGAAAATATCATGAATCTTTCTGCAAGTTCTTCGTGTTCATGTATTAATTTATGAGAAACGTCAGGCAGATTTTCTAAAAAGTGTTCTGCTTTATCGCCCGTCATCATTGCAAGAAAAGTTGAAACTGCACCAAATATAAAAATCGCATAGGCAGTTCTTTCAACGGAAGTATTTTTTAAGCCAATGCCGACAATTAATACCAACATACCTATTATTGGTGCGATGATAGGAAAATGGTTTACCATCAAGTGGAAATGTGCTTCATTCATTATTTAAAAATTTAGAGTTGTGTTAGATAAATTGAACAGGGTAAAAATAGAAATAAATAATTGCTAATCATATTTTCAAATTAAATCTGTGTCAAAATCTGAGGGAGTTGATGATAAAAAGGGTTGCATTTCTGTTTCAATTTTTTCGCGAAGTAATTTCAGCTTTTGGGCATACTTTTCTAATTGCTTTTGGCGGGCAGTTTGTGGATGCCATTCCTTTACTTTTGAAGGTTTACCATGCTCGTCAATAGATACAAAAACTATCACGCAGTGCGTCTTTTTTTCAAAATCATTTTGCGAAAAATTTCGCGAATACACATCAACACCTATATGGATGCTTGTTGTTCCGGTATAGATAACATAAGCATCAATGCGAACCACCTCGCCGATATTAATTGGTTTATAAAAACGTATGCCTCCTACATAAACGGTAACGCAGTATGTACCTGACCAACTTCTCGCACAAGTATATGCCGTTTGATCAATCCATTTCATCACCACGCCGCCGTGTACGTTACCACCGTAATTGATGTCGCTTGGTTCGCTAATAAACTGAAATGAAATTTTATGGTTATCCATTGTTAGTATATTTGGTGATGAAAAATTGACATTTTTCGAATATTATTAAATACATTTACAAAGAAAATAAAATCAAAACAATTTTTTTTATGAACTTACCTTTGCAAATAATTATTGGTTTAGTCGCATTGTTTCATTTGTATATCATGTGGTTTGAGATGTTTGCATGGGAAACGCGCGGAAAACAGATATTTAAAAAATTCCCTAAAGAACTTTTTGCACCTACCAAATCACTGGCTGCCAACCAGGGCTTATACAATGGTTTTTTAGCCGCCGGATTAATTTGGAGTTTGATAATTACTGATAATATTTGGCAAAAAAATGTTGCCCTTTTCTTTTTGGGTTGTGTTGCTGTTGCCGGAATTTATGGTGCTGTAACTGCTGATAAAAAAATATTTTTTGTACAAGCATTACCTGCATTGATTGGGTTCTTACTTTTATATTTTAAATAAATTTTTTTCTTTATAAATATTTTATTTCCTACCGAAACTTAATTTTCTAAATTTTGTTATTCATTTCCATTAAAAAATAACCTATTTCTATTGGCGATAAGTTAAATTTCTTGTTTAGAAATCATACCAAAATCTGTGTTTAATTGAAACTTCTCCAATACATAAAATGAATAATTTACGGACTAAATTTATTAAATGTACAAATCGAAAAGTATTGAACATCATCCGTTTTTATTAGCAAAAGCTATGCGGATTACCACGCTAAAAAGGCGCAGAAAAATTTGGGCTTTTTTACCAAAAGACTATCACAACAATTCTACAAAAAGCTATCCGGTTATCTATTTTAATGACGCACAAAATATTTTTGAAGGTTGGAAAGCCCCTTTTGGAAAGAGCTGGGAAGTTCACAACACAATGAAAGAATTGGCACATCATTTAAACTTATCAGAACATATCTTGATTGGCATTGAACATGGAAAAAAATACAGACATGGCGAGTATGTACCTTTTGCACGCAACGGAAAATTTGCCAAAGAGGGCAATGCTTATGCTGATTTTGTAGCAAATGATTTGAAAAATTTTGTGGATAAAAAATTGAGGACTATTCCTTGGCGTGAGAGCAATGCTATTGTTGGCAGTTCGTTAGGTGGTTTGAGTGCTTTGTATATTGGTTACAAACACCAAGACGTTTTTGCAAAAGTAGGTGTATTTTCACCTTCACTTTGGATTGCACCACCCATCTACGACACTATTCGGCAATATGGAAAACATTATGCCTCAAAATTTTACATTAGTGTTGGTTCGCGTGAAGGGCATTATACATTAAAATATGTTAATGATTTATATCAAACTTTTTTGCAAAGCGGCTATCTGCAACAAGACGTGAAGTTAAACATTGTTCCTAACGGGCAGCATAATGAACAATTATGGCAAAAGGAGTTTAGGAATTTCTATACTTGGATTTCTCAAAATTGAATATATATTCACCCAAGTAAATAAAGCTCTATGAATATAAGCAATATAGTAATTTCGATTAACGACGAAAGTAAACTTGGCGCAACGTTATATTCTCCACCAAAACTAAATGGAGCAATTATGCTCGCTCCAGCAACAGGAATTAGACGAAAGTTTTATCACCAATTTGCATTGAATTTAGCCGAAAACGGATGGGGCGTAATTACCTACGACAACAATGGCATTGGCGATTCTTTAAAAGGGAAAATTAATGAATCAAACATTTCGCTTCAACAATGGGGAGAGTTAGATATGCCGAATGTGTTGAATGTTTTGAAGGCAAATTTTCCTGAAACAAAATATCATTTAATAGGTCATAGTGCTGGCGGGCAGTTGGTCGGGTTGATGTACAACTGTACCTCATTTTCATCAATGTTTAATGTAGCTTGCTCATCCGGTAGTATTCCGAATATGAAATTTCCGTTTCGCTGGCGAGCAAAGTTTTTTATGAATTGGTTTATCCCTTTGAATAATATATTGTTCGGTTATACGAATACACAATGGTTAAAAATGGGTGAGCCGCTACCCAAAAATGTGGCACAACAATGGAGTGATTGGTGTAATGCTTCAGGTTATGTGAAGTCTGCATTTGGCAAAACAATACATCGTCATTGGTACGATTTGATTAACTTCCCAAGCCTTTGGTTGCACGCTATTGATGATGATATTGCTGTTAGTGAAAATGTTGATGAAATGATGCGTGTTTACCCCAACTCCCCTTCCAAAAAATTAACATTAAATCCCCGTGATTACGACTTAATTGACATTGGACATATGGGGTTTTTTAGTAAATCGAACAAAAAATTATGGGTATTGGCAACGGATTGGTTAGAAAAGCATTAAAGGTAAATTATTATAAATAAAAGATATAATAATCTTTTTATATTAAATATTTGTCTTAACTTCGCCACATCGAATTTAAATTTTCGGGAAATCGTTTAGTTATTGACAAAATAAATTAGAAAGCTGATTGATGTATTTAGTTTTTTTTATTCAACGGTTGTTTTGATGTTTTAATGTTAAGCAGACAACGGAAGTTATTATTTTTATTTAGTGTATTTTTGTGTTATAACTATGTGATTTTCAGCCTATTTTGATACGATTATTTGAATCAAGGTTGTGTTGGCGATGTGTCCTTATAAGTTATATTAAGTTCAAAAAGATGCTCTAAATTTTCAGACACTGTGCCGTAACACAACCTTTTTCTATTCATTCCAATATTGTATCTTTGTCCAAACAAAAAGCCTAATTGCAGTCTGCAAATCAATTTCCATTACGGCCAACGACATACATGATTAATAATCTGACAATTCAGCCTCTACAAAATTGGGGATTTTCCTTTAACAAACCGTTACTTATTTCTGGTCCATGTAGTGCCGAATCTGAAGAGCAAGTTATAGAAACAGCCCAGCAGCTCCAACATTTATCTATTGATGTATTACGGGCAGGCATCTGGAAGCCACGCACACGCCCTGGGGGGTTTGAAGGTATCGGCAAAGCGGCGTTACCTTGGTTAAAAAAAGCAGGCACATTAATAGGCAAACCGGTAGCAGTTGAAGTGGCAAACCGCGAGCACGTTTTTGAATGTTTAAAAGCTGGCATTGACATACTTTGGATAGGTGCTCGCACTACTGCAAATCCATTTTCTGTGCAAGAAATTGCTGACACCTTAACCGGTGTTGATATTCCGGTTATTGTTAAAAACCCGACCAATCCTGATTTGCAACTATGGTTGGGCGCTATCGAGCGCGTCAATCAAGCTGGTATCACAAAAATTGCAGCTATACATAGGGGATTCTCAACTTATGAGGAATCTATTTATCGCAACAAACCAATGTGGGAACTCCCCCTTGAGTTGCGCCGATTGCTTCCTGAGTTGCCAATATTCTGCGACCCCAGCCATATATGCGGGAATCGTGAGCTGTTAGCGATAATTGCTCAAAAAGCAATGGATTTAGCGTTTGACGGATTGATGATTGAGAGCCATATTGACCCAAATAATGCACTGAGCGATGCAAAACAGCAAATAACACCTTATCAGTTAGAACAACTTTTAACTGGGTTAGTGATAAGAAAAAGTGAACCCCCCGTACAGATAAATGAGTTGGATGAATTGCGACTTTTAATTGATAATATGGATAATGAAATTATGGAAATTTTGGCACAGCGGATGGATATTGCTCAGCAAATCGGAAAATTAAAACGCGACAATAATATTACCATTTTTCAGTCGCACCGATGGAGTGAATTGGTGGAAGACAGAACTGCTTTGGCAAGTAAATTAGAATTAAGTGTAGCCTTTGTACAAGAAATTTTTAAAGCTATTCATCAAGAATCTATTCGTCACCAAGGAATAGTGATGAACAACATTATTGAAAAAACAGATAATAAAAAGGAGCATGGTATAAATTGACCACGCTCCTTATTTTTTTGATTAGTATAAATTTTTTCTTACTTACTATCGCAAAACATTGAGTTGTGCACGGGCAATTTCTGTATCTGCTTTTATTTTTAACGTGTATATTCCGTTATTTAATTCGCGCACAGATAATGTTCTACTAAAATTTGAACCCTTCCCAAATTGTTCGGTACGAATTAACTGTCCTAACGTATTATAAATTTCTATTGAAACATTTGCATCTTTGAATAGTTGTAGAGCTATATTCACGTTTTCGTTTGATGGATTTGGATATATAGCAATATTCTCTTGTGAAAGAATTGTATTAGTTGATAAAGCACAACTTGTAGGTGTTAGTACATTGGCTGGATAAACTTCTTCCATATCTCCAACATTATTGATTGGCCATATATCACTATTTAGCAGTTTATTATCGGGTCCTATTAGCGTTATAGTTGGAAATGCAGCTGCACCAAAAGTAGAATGAACAGCACTACCGCCTCCACCCAACCCAGAGGCCACCGGATATTTTTTATCCGCCCCCGCCAGGCAGTTTGTTTCAAATCCCTCGGTCTGTGCTATGGTTCCGTCCAACTCAATACCTAAAACGATTACGTTGCTCGTATTGCATCCATACTTAATATAAAATTCATTAATGATTGGTGCCGTTTCGCAACAAGGACCACACCAATGAGCATAAAAATCTAACATTACATATTTACCCTGCGATGTATAATCGTACAAAGTGTGAGAATGATTTTCTAAATCTGTAACGGTAAAATTAGGTACTGTTTGACCAACGTTGAAGTTTACAATCTGTGCATTCATCACGCACGAAATTGATAAAAACATGAAAAGTATTTGTAAAGTCTTCATAAAAATCAATTTAAGTTTTAAAAATATAGTGTAAATTAAACAATAAATTTATAATCTCATAATTAAATTCTGAAATGATAACTAAAATCAATATTATTAAGTCATAATTCAAGTAATATACTATACTTATTGTAGCATTTTACTATCTATAATTCGATTATCTTTGTTGCAAAACCCGTTTCGAAATTGGATAAAACAATCATAGAAAATCATGACAAGGCAATTCGCACAACCTACTTGAGTATGGGCAGCAGTATTGCGTTAGCATTTATAAAATGGTTGGCGGGTTACTACGGAAATTCTTACGCGCTTATCGCGGATGCAATTGAATCTACAACGGATTTCTTTTCTTCCTTTTTGGTATTACTGGGTTTGATGTATATGCGCCGACCAGCTGATGAAAACCACCCGTATGGTCATGGGCGCATTGAGCCATTAATTACCTTTATTGTAGTTGCATTATTAGTAACTTCTGCTACAATAATTGCTTTTGAAAGTATTAGAAATATTCAAACACCGCATCAGTTGCCTTCAAAATTCACACTGTTCATTTTAGCGCCTATCATCATCTGGAAAGAAATTTCTTTCCGTATTGTTCTGAACCGTGCAAAGCAAACTAATAGCAATATTTTAGAAGCCGATGCTTGGCATCATAGGAGTGATGCTGTGACATCAGTGTCTGCATTTATTGGAATCAGCATTGCACTATATTTGGGCAAAGGATACGAATCTGCAGACGATTGGGCAGCACTTTTTGCTTCAGGTTTTATTTTGTACAACAGCTATTTGATATTTCGTCCGGCGTTGGGCGAGTTTATGGACGAGCATCAATTTGATGAATTAAGACAAAAAATCCAACTAATTGCCAAAACGGTTGAGGGCGTTATTGAGACCGAAAAGTGTTACATACGCAAAGCAGGTTTAATATATCACATCGAATTACACGCTATTGTAAACGGGGATATTTCTGTAAAAGAAGGACATTCCATTGCACACAATTTGGTGGATGAGCTTAAGCGGCAACTGCCTGAATTAGGCATTGTTTCAATTCACATCGAACCACATGAGTATTAATAGCTTGGCTAACGAATTAACGTAGATTCTCCGTGTTGTTTTTCTGTCCTACCGTCTTCATATTCTGCTTCCAAATACCAGATATAGGTATCTGTAGGCATCGGCTTGCCTCTGAAGTTTCCATCCCAACCCAAAGTGGTTTGATTAGTTTTAAAGTTCTCTGCTTGATAAATCAATTCACCCCAACGGTCATATAGCCTAAACAGATTAATATTTACATCGTCCAAACCATGCACCAACAGCAAGTCATTATTACCATCGCCATTCGGCGTAAAGCCAGTAGGGACAAAGATACCCTCTCTCTTCAGCACCATA
>JAGOHC010000117.1 GCA_017996375.1 Saprospiraceae bacterium
GAAAAATAGTGTCTTTAAATGACCCAACTTATCAAGGGAAAATAAAATTCGTTCAAGTAATGGGTACATGGTGTCCCAACTGTATGGACGAAGCCGCGTTTTTCTCCAACTATTTGAAAGAAAAAAACAACCCGAAACTTTCAGCTATCGGCTTGGCGTTTGAGCGCATCAAAGATAATACGGCAGCCTACGAACATTTGAATTTGTACAAACAAAAAATGGGTATTGATTATGCTGTATTACTCGCGGGCAAGCCAGACAAAGAATCGGTTGCAAGGGTGTTGCCAATGTTAGAAAAAGTAATGGCGTATCCAACGATGATAATTGTTGATGCCAACAATAAAATCAGGCGAGTACACACAGGCTTTGCCGGACCCGCCACAAGCGAACACGCAGCTTTCAGAAAAGAATTTGACGAATTTGTCAATCACTTATTGCATGAAAAAAATTAACAAAACCATATTTTTAAACATTTAATTTTTTAGATAATGGACACACAAAATCAACACTATATTGACCCCAAAACGGTGGCTATGCAACCAACAGCAATGCGCTATGGTTTATATTGGGGTGTGGCTGGTGTATTGGTTACTTTGGTATCTTATTTACTTGGTGGAGAAGTTGCTTCAACTGGTTGGGATGCTTACAATATTATTTCTTCCGTGTTATCATTGGCAATTACTGTAGGAGTAATTTATTATGCTATAAAATATCATCGCGATCAAGAGCTTGGCGGATACATCACCACAGGGCGATGTGCAAGTTTAGGTGCATTTACAGGTATTTTTGCAGGCTTGATTTCAGGCTTGTTTATGTTTATATTTTTGAATTACATTGCACCCGATTATTTCGAAAAAATCATGGAAATGCAGCGTTTGCAATTAGAAGAAGGTGGTATGTCAGACGACCAAATTGATGCAGCTATTAGCATGACAAAGTCAATGTATAATCCGATTTTTATTGCAGTAACTTCTATTGTCGGTTCATTAATTGCCGGTGCTATTATTGGCGCAATAGTGGGTTTATTTATGAAGCGAGAATCACCGAGAGCCTTTAGTTAAAAGAAAATTTGAAATGAGCCAAAGTGTAAAAATAGGGATGTTTACAGGCGTAGCCACGGTCATATATTTTTTGTTGTTCTACTTTATAGACAAACCACTCCTGTTGCATTACGGCGTGTTTTGGTCATCAATGATTGTTTACCTTGTAGGGATGTATTTTGCTTATAAAAGTGCAAGCAACAATTTTGAATCACAACTAAAAAACTGTTTTACAGTATTTTTAATTGCTAATTTGATATACTATGTTTTTTATTATATTATGATAAATATTATAGATATTTCGTTGCAAGATGAACTTAGGCTACAAGCCATCGAAGCCTTGGAGTGGTCAAAAACGTATGCTAATAGCACCGCACCAAGCCAGTTATTTGATACAGCAATGGAGCAAGCTAAAACCAGTTCGTTCAGAGAAACCCCTGCAAAAATTTTGATGCAGATGGCACGAGGCGCAATTGGAGGATTTTTGATGGCTTTTGGCTTTACACAACTGCTCCGAAAAATAAAAATTTAACAGCTTCATAAACCTAACTACATTGTGGATATTTCAATAGTCGTACCTTTATATAACGAAGCCGAATCGCTACAAGAGTTAGAGGCTTGGATTGTGCGCGTTATGCACGCCAATCAGCTTACATACGAAATATTGTTTATTGATGACGGCAGTCGTGATAACTCTTGGGCAATTATTGAGCAACTTTCGGCAAAAAATGTTCGTGTTCGTGGCATAAAGTTTCGACGCAATTACGGTAAATCTGCCGCATTAAATGTTGGCTTTCAAACGGCGCGAGGCGATGTAGTAATTACTATGGATGCCGACCTGCAAGATAGCCCCGACGAAATACCAGGTCTATATTCAATGATAGTAAAAGATGGGTACCACTTGGTTTCAGGTTGGAAACAAAAACGTTACGACCCTATTTCAAAAACTATTCCTACCAAACTATTCAATTGGGCAGCACGGCGTATGAGTGGAATTTATCTGCACGACTTTAATTGTGGTTTAAAAGCATACAGGCTCGAAGTTGTAAAAACATTGGAAGTGCAAGGCGAAATGCACCGATGGTTGCCCGTGTTAGCAAAAAATAACGGATTTACAAATATTGGCGAAAAGGTAGTTATTCATCAAGCACGCAAATACGGCACTACTAAGTTTGGGTTCGAGCGTTTCATTAATGGATTTTTAGATTTGATAACACTGTATTTTGTTGGTCGTTTTGCTCGTCGTCCAATGCACTTTTTCGGGTTTTTCGGCGTAGCTTGTTTTGTGTTAGGTGTGTTAATTTTATTTTATTTGAGCTACCTCAAAATTATCAATGACGTAACACATATATCAGATAGACCACTTTTCTATTTCGGTATATTGGCAACAGTTTTGGGAACACAATTATTCTTAGCGGGCTTCCTTGGCGAACTAATAATTCGTCACTCATCAAAAAGTGATAATTACATTATTGAAAAATCTATTTGATTTGCACTATGAATAGATATATCACATTATTATTGGTGGCAGCAGTAATTTTTTTATTGGGAGGATATGTTAGCTACCGCTTCGTGAGCAGCAAGCAACCTACGGCAACTGAGCAATCAACAGTATTATTAGAGCAGATTGACGAAGTATTCAAGTTGATAACTGTAGAAGGCTATTTTAATGAAATATACGACTACAAAGATTATTGGCAATACGATTGGAGTCCATTTCAGAAAAAAGCACTGATTCGTGTAAAAGCAAAAGTGTCCGTTGGGTATGACATGTCGCAATCAAAAATTGACATGTTGCCTGAAAAAAAACTTATCACAATTGCTGCTCCAAACACACCAACTATACTTTCCATTGATCACGAACTTGATTATTACGATATTACAGAAGGAACGTTCAATTCTTTCACACCGGAAGATTATAACCGTATGAATAAAAACGCCAAAGAATTTGTTCGCAAACGCGCACTCGAAAGCAACTTGATGAGCGTAGCAGCCAAGCAACAAAATAAAGCCTTCGACATGATAAAATCAATGGCAACAGTTGCCGGCTGGCAAGTGCAAATCATACCTATTGCTTCAACAGGCAACACAATAAAGCAGTAAAAAATTACTTAACTTTTCATTAACATTTATTCAAAAGCCATTAACAGGGTATATGTAATAGTGACAATATCTTTGTGACATCAATTAAGAAGATTCTTTAAAATTAAATTTAAAAACTAATCATGAAAAAGTTATTTGCTATCGCTGCTTTCGTAACAGTTGCATTAATCGCTTGCAAACCACAAACTCAGGAAGCTACTCAAGAAGCTGCTGTACCTGCTGAAACTACTGTTCCTGCTGAGGCTGCTGCTCCTGTTGCTGATACAACTGCAGTACCTGCTGAGCAAGCTGCACCTGCTACTGAAGAAAAGCACTAATTAGTAAAAAATATCCGGCAACGGAATTAAAATTACTTATTAAAGTAAAAGGCTATTGAGGAAACTCTGTAGCCTTTTACTTTTTAGTTGTTTTTGAACACGAAGTAATTTAGCTAATAATAACAAAAAGGAGTATTCCATAACAACTATGGAATACCCCAAAACTATAAACAAACAAAAATATTGGCTGCTTGAAAGTAAAGCAGCAAAGTTAATTAATTTTTCGTTTATATCTAAAACTATTACTTTTGCCCTTCAGTTTTTACTGTACCGTGTTATATTAAACGAACCTTTTGTATAATGAAATTTTATTCTTTCGCCCTTTTGTTATTTTTATCCACTATTTTTATTATCGGATGTATTAAAGAAAGTACCGATGAAGACATAATTGTTCAAATTCCAAATGATTTTACGGTAGGCATGCGCGAAAACTTGCAAGAAGAAAGCAGACACTTATTGTTAGATATTGCCACTAAAGATTCTGTTAATTGTGGGCATTGTTATATTGTTACAAATTTTTCCATTGCAGATAAAACCATACAAATTGAAATAGAAGATATTGTCCGCGAAGACAATTTTCCTGCCGATTTAGATATTGCGAAATCAACCATTGATTTAGGGTATCTTTCACCTAAAGAATATCAAGTAACTATTTCACTCAAAAACGTTGTTGCCAGTACGGGCAAGTTAATTGTATCGGCGCAATCTTACCAACTTTTATTTGATGATAATACCAATGGCTTTGTTATCGAAAATAGTGATATTCGTAAACTTTCTGACGGTTTAGTTTGGGGGTATGTAGGCTTTGACCAAAGCTCACTTTGGGAGCAAGGTACACATTTTATAAACACAGTGAATAATTTTAACACGCAAGAATTGGTTGCGCCTGGTGATTACGGCTATTTTGTTGCAGATAATAATAATGTGATGAACACTTATAGAGCAACCATAAGTCAGAATTACTACATTCCTATTTTGATGAAATCGAATGCTACGGCTGAAGACTTTTCTGCGTTGTTGCAGCAATATCCAAATTCAATTTCGTTCCCGTTTCATGTCGAAATTTTCCGTGCTAACGGAGGGACTTTTAAGAACTTTTAGCTGTAACCCAACCAGCACACCTAATAATATCCAATAGTGCCGGAAGTTGAGCATATCCGTAAATGAGGCTTCTATACTGCCAACAATGAAGCAAAGCAAAATGCAAAATTTTAGTAGGTTATTGGGGCGGGCGTAGATTCTTATAAACTCTATTATCAATAAAAGTAATATTATCCCTCCGATTATTCCTACTTCGGCTAATGTACCTAAGTAGGTAGAAACAGGGTCGCAAACTGGTTCAAATGTTGAACAAATTAGCCCTTTTTCTGCAAACACCACATTGAGTTGATTGCTGTTGCCAGCTCCAACACCAACAAGGGGATTCGCCAAAAAAGTTGCCCACAGCGTTTTCTTTCGTCCCCAATAAATAGTTTCGTGAATATTTTTATTACTAAAACTGAACGTTGCAGTTGGATTAATAATTTCAGTATTTATTGGTTGTGTATTTTTCAATACAGCAAAATGTGTAAAGAAATTTGCAATGACAAAAAATATTATGTAGAGGCAAACTGCCAATCTTTTATGCAGCCATTTTTTTCGATAAAAAACATATAAAATAATTCCGAAAAGGAGCAGTAAATTGGATTTTGAAAGTGTCAGCAGTGTGGCGCAAATACAAGCAATTATTATTGCTTGTTGTACAAAAGTTAAAGGAAGGAAAGCTAATAAAATAAAAATGGTGCAAATAGTAAGCGATGCGAACATACAGGGGTCTGGAGTCATACCTGTTATACGTTGCACCGTACCTAAGTAAGGATAATTTACATATTCCATAACCATAGGATTAACAGTACCATTTTTTATCAATAACCAACCACCTAATCCTGTAATGATAAGAAACAGTGCAAGTAGCAAAAACGACTTTTTGAATAGTTGGTAAAAAAGAAACTCATCTATGCTACGCGTGATTTCGCGGAAGCAAAAATACACCAGAATCAGGTAGCATTTCCCGATAACCTCAAGAATTGAATTTACTTGTCCGCTCCATATTGCTGAAATAAAATGACTACAAAGATAAAGTAACAACAGTACATCTAACTTGCCGAGGCTCGGCTTTTGCCTATATAGTTGTAGCGCAACTAAAGGAAATATCAGTAGAAATATTATTTCGGGCAGTTGAATTTTGTTACCAACAATGGGTAAGATTATGCCAAATTGAAATGCCAGCGATACAATGTAGCAAAACATCAGAACCAATAATGTCGAGAGTTTGTTGTTATTCAACAACATATCAATTTAACATTTCTTCAATAGATTTTAGCTCAACATTTAGCGCAAACGTAGAGATAAGAATTTCTCGAATAGAGAGTCCCAACGAAACAAACAGGGCAATCATGCTAATGCCAAACGTCCAATGTGCAGCGGTTTGAAAATCACCAAAAATTAAAAGCATTGTCAGCACACAACCTAATATCGAACTGATACCAATTACTTGCATATTCCGAATGAGAAATAACCTCCTACGCAAGTTTTTAATTTGTTCGATTATCGTATGGTCATGAGTTTCTAAATATTTTCCTTTGAGGCTGCGTATGAGTGTTGCTAAGGTTAAGAAGCGATTATTGTATGCCAACAACAACAATGATATTGCCGGAAACAACAATGCAGGTGTGCTTAACGGTAAATCTATTTTGATCATTTCATGTATTTTGATTTTATTTCTTGGTAGCTTGGCAATTGTTTGTAGTGCCATTTATTAATGATTTCACCATTTTTGAGTAAAACAACGCCGGGGTTTGAGCGCATAATTGTCTTTACTAATAAATCATCGCCTTGATAGAATGGATATTGTGCATTTACTGTATTGCGGAAATCTTCAACACGTTGTGGTTCGGCTAATGCGGTTAGCATAAAGGCTTGTATGCCATCTTTAATTGCTTCATTAACAACGGGTTGTACGGTTTCTGTATAAGGTGCGGTATAATTTTTATCCCAATTAAAAACTTCTTTTTCAATAGTTTTAGCAACCAATCCCTGAAAAGTTTTATTTATTGTAAAAGAATCTGTGCCTAAAATTCTTATAGTGTCAATGATAAAAGTTGAATCCTGCACCGTTATTTTTTCGATACGACTTCCATTGTCCTTTAATTTATAACTCACAAGCATTAATGAATAGTTTGGGTTTGTTAATAAATCTTCAGTAACATCATTCCCGTTCATATCTTGCACCTCAAAATCACTAATTTTTGTATGCGGAATAACTGGTTTTGTTTTAATTTGGTCAATAATTTCCCATTGTTCTGAAGAGTAATTTGCTAATTCTTTTAAATACACATCATTAGATAGCTCAACAACTTTGCTATTCTGCTTATTTTTTAGTACCCATTTCAAGATGCGCACTTCAGATTCAGCTTTATGCTCTGCTGCTTTTTGCTCACGGATATTTGCACCAATTGCAAAGGGGCGGAAGTCAATTTGCGGTTCGTTCCAAATAAAATTGCTCAGGCAGTAATACGTAAATCCGGCAACTGTTAGCCAGCCTAAGCCGTTGCGGACAGCCGGCGAAAAAAGTTGATGAAAACGTTTGTTCCAAAGTAAAAACAGAATAGTAGGAATCATCAAACCCAAGTCTTTGAAAAAGGATGTTTTTGGGTTTAATTTAATAAAGTCGCCAAAACAACCACAATCGGTTACGCGCATGTTACTTTCTTTGAAAGCCGTCCATTTACCGAAATCGAAAAAATTTGTATCAGTAGGAACAAAACCCGTCAGGTAGGTGAAACCTGTTAGTACAGTAAAAAATATCATGATAATTGCAAATAACCACGCGGTGAGTTTAGGTTTAATACCCAAAATTAACATAACACCTAACACAATTTCGAGTACAATCATAAATACCGAAAATTGAATAGCGAAGTTTGCGAGCCAAGGGAAAATGGGTGCTAAAAAACTCAACAGAGTACCGTTTGCTGTAGCTTCAAATTCTGAGAAATATTGATGCATTTTAAAAGCAGTGCCCATTGGGTCAACCGCCTTGACGAAGCCGGAAAAAATAAACCAAGTGCCACAAAAATTTTGTAAAAATGAAACGAGCCAATTTTTTTGAGCCTTAAAAAAATAACCTACAATGGCTGTAAGTATTGCGCCAATGATGGCAAAAATAACAATTAAAGTGCTGAGCGTCATAGTACTAATTTTTGTCGAAGTTTAATTTTATAAGTGCAAAAATTGCATAATTGATTATATCTTGATAGTTGGCTTCTAGTCCTTCAGATACCCATGTTTTACCTTGATTATCTTCTATTTGTTTGATACGGAGGAGTTTCATTAAAATCAAATCTGTTAAGCTGCTCAGGCGCATATCGCGCCATGCCTCGCCGTAGTCGTGGTTTTTTTGCTGCATTAATTTTTGTGTGGCATCTGCCCAATGTTGGTATTTTTCACCGATGAAATCGGAGGAGAGTTCTAAAGAGGTATGGTCATCCAACGAAAGTTGTATGAGTGCCATGATGCTGTAATTTACAATGCCTACATACTCGCTTTCGATGCTATCATTTATTTGCTGAACACCTTTTTCTTCAATACTGCGAATGCGAGCGGCTTTTATAAATATCTGGTCGGTGATAGAAGATGTTCGCAATATGCGCCAAGCAGTACCGTAGTCTTTGTTTTTTTTTAAAAACAATTCAAGGCATCTTTTTATAC
>JAGOHC010000118.1 GCA_017996375.1 Saprospiraceae bacterium
TGTATGTCGTTGTTGTAAAATTTTTTGTTGCTCCAATTCAATCAGCAGTTTATTTTCTTGAGACTGAATAGTTGCCAGTTTATTAAGTGATTCCTTCAATAACTTTTCAGCATCATTTCTTTTTTGGACCAACGTTTTAATAGTTTGATTATATTTTTCAATCATCTGATTAACTGTCGTCAATGCTGAAGTTTGGCTAATATTTAATTCATGCGAGAGGTGTTCAACAACAACATTGTATTGCTCCAACAAGGGTCGAAAACAAGTGGGACAATCGCTGTTTTCTTCTAATAATTTTATTTGTTGCAGTTTATGTTCTATATCCAAAATTTTACCTTCAATTGCACCGCGTTGTTGTACTTGCATGGATAACTCCAATCTCGTTTTTTCTTCATCTTCGAAATATTCATTAACTGTATATTGTTGATTATCAATTTTTTGCAACAATACTTGTTTTATATTAACTTGTTCAATTAATAACTGAATTTTAGTATCTAACTTTTGTAAATCATCTAAAATTAGTTGTTGTGTTGCCAGTAATTCTTCCTTATTTTTAAAGGATGTAAATGCAGTTTGCTGGGCTATTAATGTGGCTTGATTTTTTTCAAACAAAGCAATGGTTGGTGCAATATTTTTTAACTCATGTTGTAGTTTTATCAAGTTTTCTATCTGAATTGTGCTGTTCGCAATTCCTTTTTCAATCTCTGCTATTTTGCTTTGGAATTTTTCAATATTACCAAAGTGTGTATCAAATTTTATTTTATTTTTCTCTTCAGCAGCAAAGTTATTTTTATTGTTTTCAGATAAAATCTTAGTTTGCTCCAACGCTTTTTCTTGTGTCAGTTTTATATTAATCAAACGATCAATTTCATTTGTAGTATGTAGCAATACTTCTTGTTTATCTTGAAGCATCTTCTCATCAGACAACAAGGCGATTATCATTTTTACTTCGTTGTCAAGTATATTTTTTTCTTCGTTAATTTTTTTTCTTATAATATCCAATCGCTCTAAACCCATCATTTTACGTATTAGCTTTTTGCGATCCTCTCGCGTTGCATCTGCTAATTCGCTTATCTCTTTTTGCCCTGAAAATGCAGATTTTTTGAACGCCTCACGTTCCATATTTAATAGCTTGATTATCTGGCGATTTACTTCGCTCAAGCCTTTAGCAATCTGAACTTCGTTCTTATACAGTTCTGCATTAGCAACTAAATCCTTACCCCTAAACTCACGTTTAATACGATACAGTTGTTCCTCAATTTGAAAAGTTAATGCTAAGGTTACAGTAGATTTTTCTGGTGCAGATGTGTTGCGGATATATTGCTTTTCATCTTCATCTTTACCAAAAAGGCAATATATAATGGCATCAAAGAGGGTAGATTTTCCGGCACCATTTTTACCAATAATACCTACCAATCCTTCACGAAATGTTAAATCGAGCTGGAGAAATTGTTTGTAGTTTAATAGATATAAATGCGTGATAATCATAATGTTGCAACCGATGGTATATTATCAGTGCAAGGGTTCTGAATCTACAAAAAAGGCGAGTAAATCAGTCAGCTTATCTTTTAAATCGTTGCGATGTACAATAAAATCTAAAAATCCTTTCTCTACCAAAAACTCGGAAGTCTGGAAGCCTTCTGGTAAATCGCGCTTTATTGTTTCTTTAATTACACGAGGTCCTGCAAAGCCAATGAGTGCCTCTGGCTCGGCAATATTGATATCGCCTAACATGGCGAACGATGCTGTCACGCCACCTGTTGTAGGGTCTGTCATTAATGAAATAAATGGTATTCCTTTTTTGGAAAGTTGCGAAAGTTTTGCGGATGTTTTTGCCATTTGCATCAACGAAAACGCCGACTCCATCATGCGTGCGCCACCCGATTTAGAAATGATTAGCAAGGGTGTACGGGTGTTAATTGCATGGTCTATCGCCCTGGAAATTTTCTCGCCAACCACCGACCCCATCGAGCCACCGATGAATCGGAAATCCATACACGCAATTATTAATGATTTTTTATTGACCTTGCCTTCGCCAACACTCAGTGCATCTTTGAGATCCGTCTTTCTAACCGCTTCTTCTAAGCGAACCTTATAAGGCTTTAGGTCAACAAATTGAAGCAAATCTTTAGAAACTAAATTATTGAACAACTCAGTATATTTTCCGCCGTCAAATAAAATTTCAAAATATTCTTCCGAACCAATTTGAGTATGGTAATTGCAGTTTGCACAAACGTAATTGTTTTCCTTAAATTCTTTGGTGATTGTAGCAGTGCCACAACGTTTGCATTTGCTCCAAATTCCATCAGGGGCTTCTTTTTTATTATTAGTAGCCGTTTGAATCCCTTTTCGCAACCTGTTGAACCAACTCATAATAGTTTACCTCGCTTATTGTAAAAATTCATCCTACAAATTTAGCAATCATTTTCAATAACTATAATTTTTTACGGTTTTAATCAAAGCATGTACACTCTCCAACGGTGTATCTGGATAAACACCATGCCCCAAATTAACAATGTGGTTGCCACCAAATTGACGAATCATGGCCAAGGTTTCTTCTGCTACTATTTCTGGCGAACTGTAGAGGCAACAAGGATCTAAATTTCCTTGCAACACTTTATTTTTAGTGTAATTTTTTGCAAATTGAGGTGTAGTATTCCAATCTAAACCAATTATTGTACAGTTTGTAGCAGCAAAATCTGACAACGCAAACCATGCACCTTTTGCAAAAATAGTAGTAGGCACTTCTGTTATAGCATCACAAATTTGCATAATATATTTTGTCGAAAAATCGCTATACTGTTCTGGCGAAAGAATTCCCGCCCACGAGTCGAAAAGTTGAATCAGGTTTGCACCTACTCGAATTTGCTGTTGCAAATAAGCAATTGTGGCATCTGTAATTTTCTGGAGTAAGGTATGTGCAAGTGTTGGTTCGGTATATAAAAACTTCTTCGCCTTAGAAAATGTTTTACTGCCGTTACCCTCAATCATGTAGGCTAAGATAGTCCAAGGTGCACCGGCAAAACCGATAAGTGGCACACTGCCTTGTAGGTTTTTTTTAGTTATTGAAATAGCATCGTAAACATATTGCAAATTTTCGGCAGCATTTGGCCCTGTCAAAAGTTTGTCAATATCATTTTTATTTTCGATGACCTTCTTAAACGTAGGACCATGCTTTTCTACCATATCGTAAGGCAATCCCATTGCTTCTGGAATCACTAAAATATCAGAAAAAATGATGGCAGCATCTACGCCCAAAATCTCCACAGGTTGGATGGTCACTTCTGCAGCGCGTTCTGGCGTTGTAACGAGTTCGGTAAAATTGCGTAACTGCTCGCGCACGGCGCGGTATTCTGGTAAAATTCTTCCGGCTTGGCGCATAATCCAAATAGGAGGGCGTTCAACCTTTTCGCCACGTGCTGTTCGCAACAGCAGGTCGTTTTTAATGGTCATATTCTCAGGTATGTTTTACAAAAAAAATTGACAAGTAAAGTTATGAAATTAGATGCATACTGTAATCATACCTCTAACTATCTGACATAATATTGACATTGTATAATAGGTTTATAAATTTCTACAATAAAATAGTATATATAAATAGCAAGTAATCAATAATTTACATATTTTTGTGTATTATATTAAAAATTATATAATCCTATGCCGCATTTAGCTGAACAAGCTGTTCAAATGACTGCCTTGAATTTTTTAACTAGGCGGTATAGAGGATTTATTTTTCCTAAAAAGATATTTGCACAACCGGAGGTTAAAACCAAAAAGGAGTTTGGCGGTAAACGAGCAGATGGATTGATTGCTTTTAGACATTGGTTCTGGGGCGAGTACGTGGTCAGCATTGAGGCTAAATCTATCAAGACAAAAGATAGCATCACCCCCAGATTTAATGTTAATAAACTTCTTAGAAATAGTATTTGGACGGGCTTGCTTTTTTGTGCAGGCACTGGCGCACTGCTGCCAATTTACAGAATGGCTGACGGATATTGGCAATTACTTATACCATTTAATAGCTTGATAATCAGCTCTTTAATATATGGATATTTAACCATAGAAAGTGGCAAACACAAAGTAGTAAAAGTAATAGAACAGCTCCGACAATATCCTGCCAACGAACAATGGTTGGCTTTTTCAAAAGATAGCGTGAACGTTTTGCCTAAAGAATATCAACGCACCCTACGAGAAATTTGTCGTACACAAGGTGTTGGTGTGGTGTTGGTTGAAAATAATCGCACGAAAATTTGGGTAAAACCTAAACTGCGAATAAATTGGTGGGGACGCAGTTTTTTGTCGTATTACAGCATTGAAAATGACATCAAAAAGTGTATAGAATAAAAAATCATTTGGTTATAAATTTAAACTCCAACAGATAAGTAATCAATCCGAAACTGAGCAACAACAAAATGCCAAGCTGCCACGTTGCGCCAAACTGCTGAAACACAAAATATAACAACAAGGAAAACAAAATATACGCACAGATTTTGAGCCAATCGTAAGGTATTTTATAATATTTTTGACCTATAAAATAACACAACAATACCATGCAAAAATAACATACTAAAGTTGCATAAGCACAACCTAAGTATCCAAAAATTGGTATCCACCAGATGTTCAAAACAATGGTAACGGCTGCGCCGACAATACTGATAATTGCACCGATATTCGTTTTATCCGCTAAGCGATACCACACCGAAACATTGTAATAAATGCCCAAAAATAAATTGGCATATAGAAGTATTGGCACCACCTTCATACCTTCCCAAAACTTAGGATGAATGAGTAAAATCTTTAAAATATCCAAAAAGAAAAGTGTAAACATCAATCCACCTAATGCTATGATTATGAAGTATTTAGTAACTTTTGCGTAAATATCAGGTGCATTATTTGAGGAGCGTTCCCGAAAAAAAAATGGCTCTGCACCCATCCGAAATGCTTGTGTGAAAAGCGTGAGAATCATGGTTAGTTTATAGCCTGCACCATACTCGCCGAGTAAGGCTTCGTTTGCGTTGGCAGCCATCGGCGACACCCATTTAAATATAGCTCTATCCAAGGTTTCGTTGATGATGCCAGCCATGCCCACCACTACTAAGGGCAACGCAAAACGCAACATTTTTTTCCACAAAGCTTTATCCCAAATAGGCGCGGAATATTGCGGGAGCAACAATAAAAATGTAATACATGATGCCAAAAAATTTGATAGTAAAATATACCCTACTCCAAAATTTTTATCATACCAAGTTGTAATTAAACTACTATCAGATTTTGGACAAGCTAACAAAAAAAATAGATTCAGCGCAATGTTGATACAGATATTAATTAATCGAATTGTTGCAAATTTTTTTGCTTTTTGTTGCAATCTAAGTTGTGCAAGCGGAATTTCACACAACGCATCGAACATTAAAATCAGTCCTAAGAAAACAAAGTAAATTTCGTGCAAATCGTAGTGTAAAAAATGTGCTATCTGTGAAGCAAAAATAATGATTAAGCTACCCAACAACACCGCACTACCGACAACCGACCATAAAGCAGTCGGATAAGATGATGGAAATTTTCCTTCTGTTCCGAATCGGAAATATGCTGTTTCCATACGACAGGTAAACAACACAATCAAAAAGGAGGAATAAGCAAACAGTTCGGTTACGTTGCCGTATTCTTCTTTTGCTAATACGGTAGTATATAAAGGAGTCAGTAAGAAAAATAACACACGCCCCAACATACTGCTGAGGCCATAAATGGCAGTTTCGCCTGCTAATTTTTTTATAACCGACATTGTATCAAATTACAGCGCAATTTATTGATTATCAATTTTTTATAAAAAAATAATTACTTATTGTCAGACCGTATTTCTCGTTTTTTTTACCATAGTAAGAATAGTCGCAATGGCTATGGTTTCATTGGTTTCATCAAATACATCCACCAAAAATTTTACGATTCCTTTCGGAACATCCTCTTCAGAGCGTTGCTCTTGTTCAATTTTCTCTTTCACCGTTAGGCGAACACCAATAGTTGCACCTGCATAAATTGGCTTCAAAAATCGACACTCTTCCAAGCCATAATTAAGGAGTACTGGACCCTTTGCCGGGTCAACGAATAATCCGGCTGCAGCCGACAGGATAAAATACCCATGTGCTACACGTTGCTCAAATACAGTGCCTTCTAACGAAGTCGCGTCAGTGTGTGCATAAAAATGATCCCAACTAACATTAGCAAAATTAACAATGTCAGCTTCTGTAATGGTGCGCTTGTGCGTGATGATGGTTTCACCTACTTGTAAGTCATCAAAATATTTTTGGAAAAGATGTTTCTCTGGTGTTTTGTACGCCCCACCAACTTGATATTGATTGGTAACAGCAGACAACATTGTCGGGTTTCCTTGAATTGCTGTGCGCTGCATATAATGTTTCACGCCTCTCAGTCCACCCATTTCTTCGCCTCCACCTGCTCGCCCAGGACCCCCATGTACTAATAACGGCATCGGTGAACCATGACCAGTACTTTCTTTTGCGGCATCTCGATTTAATATCAAAATGCGTCCGTGAAAACAGCCTGCTTCGAGTACGTAGTGCTTGGCAATTTTTTCGTCATACGTCACTATACTGCTACACAAAGAGCCTTTACCCATGTTTGCCAACGTGATGGCTTCGTCTAAATCATTATAAGGAATGATAGTAGTTGCTGGTCCGAATGCTTCAATGTTGTGTACATCCGTATTGACAAACGGGTGCTCATTTAGCATGACAATTGGCGACATAAACGCCCCTTTTTTGGTATCTGCACCTACTACGTTAAAATTATCTAAGTCACCGTAAATCAAGCGATTAGATTTGAGTAACAGATTAATTCTTTCTCGCACTTCACTCAACTGCACTTTTCCGGCTAATGCACCCATACGCACACCTTCCATTTTAGGGTCGCCGATAGTTATCTCAGCGAGTCGTTTTGCAAGTACTGACTGTACAACCTCAATTTTATTTTTAGGAACAATTACTCTGCGAATTGCTGTACATTTTTGCCCACATTTTGCCGTCATTTCTTTTCTAATTTCTTTAATAAAAATATCAAATTCAGGCATATCCGGAGTAACATCATCTCCCAATACAATACAGTTGAGAGAGTCTGCTTCCATATTAAAAGGTACGGCTTCTTCTAAAATTTTTGGATGGGATTTTAACATTCTACCCGTATCTGCCGAACCTGTAAAGGTTACGACATCCTGCGAAGTGACACTATCTAAAATACCTCGTGCAGAGCCACAAATTAATTGCAATGACCCTTCGGGCAATATTCCTGATGCGATAATGTCTCGCACAACTGCTTCCGTAAGATAGGAAGTCACAGTTGCTGGTTTGACGATTGCTGGCATTCCGGCTAAAAAGTTGACAGCAATTTTTTCTAACATTCCCCAAATTGGGAAATTAAACGCATTGATATGAACCGCAACACCACGCTTTGGCGTCATGATGTGATGACCAATAAAAGAACCTTCTTTAGAAAGTTTGGCGAGTTCGCCATCTAAGTAATATGTTTCGTTAGGAAAGCGGCGGCGCAAGCCGGAATACGCAAATAATGTTCCGATGCCACCATCAATATCTATCCAACTATCTGCTCGGGTTGCGCCAGAGTGGTAACTTAAAGTATAATATTTTTCTTTTCTGTCGGTCAAATAAAAAGCCAGTGCTTTTAACATTCTGCCTCGCTCGTGGAAGGTCATCTTACGCAATTTTGGGTTGCCAACTGTACGGGCATAATGCAACATGGCAGAAAAATCTAACCCTTTACTTCCGGCAATACCGATTTCGTCGCCACTAACAGCATCGTATAAAATGTCGGCAGCATTATCGCCGTCTATCCATTCACCTAATGAATAATTTTGTAATTTAAACATAATCAACTATTTATAAATCATTTCGTTTTTTGGAAACCACAAAGATACAAAATCTAAGCGTTAGCTTAATGCAAAAAAATATGTCCGTATTTATATATCACAACATATTTTATTTTTTTATCCTTGTAAAACATTGCGCTTCCTTATAGTTTGAGGTGGATTAGCCAGTGCGCAAAGGAAATTCGCAATTTAGAAACTAATATGTAGGAAATAGAATAATATATAATCAATAATTGAATAAACAACAAGAGATATATAATTTAAATACTTGTAGGAGGGATATATAATAT
>JAGOHC010000009.1 GCA_017996375.1 Saprospiraceae bacterium
TTTTATTTGTGGTGAAACAAAAATAATCAATTTATTTACCTTCCATTCCTTTTGGCTCAGTTTCGGCTACGCCTTCACTGAGCCAAAAGGAATGGAAGAACCATCAACAACGTTGTGAAACTTGACACATAGGTACTCAAAATGAACTTAGGTGGATAACTTCCTCCGAAATTAACAATAGCCATTTCAATGTGCAACGTTCCGTTAATGGCAGTACATTTGAAACTATTGGGCGAGTATTCGGTGTCGGCAATAGTTTAATGGAAAGTCAATATGTTTTTTATGACTCCAAACCTCTTGACAACAAAAACTACTACCGCCTACAACAAGTAGATTTTAACGAAAAAGATTCTTATTCGGAAATCGTTATCATAAATCGCTCTCGCTCAAGTGGTGAAATTACCATACAACCAAATCCTGTAACAGACAATATCTCTTACAGTTTCATCTCCAATCAAACGGGTGAAGCCACAGTTAGAATATTAGACATGAGTGGCAGAACACTTTTGCAGCAGCCTAAAGTATTGTTAGAAGGCAACAACACCTTTGAGATGGACGTACAGTCTTTAACAAAAGGCATTTATATGTTACAAATCACCGAAGAGGCTGGCAATCGCCAAGTACAACGCTTCGTGAAGCAATAAAACTACTACAAAAATTAATCACAAAAAGTATCAAAAGTTCCGTAGTCATCCATCTACGGAACTTTTTTTGTGCCGAAATATGTACTATATTTGTACAAAATATGCACTATATGACATCGCAAGTTTTTGGCAACATCGCAACAACAACACCGCAACAACTGTTCGCACAACTGCAACAACAACAATACTCCGTTGCAAACACAACTGCAAAAACGCGTATTCAAAAACTAAAACGCCTCCGCAACTGCATCCTTCAACATCGAACGGCAATTTATGATGCACTTTTTGCCGATTTCAAAAAATCTACCACCGAAACAGACCTGACCGAAACACTGGCAGTAGTTGCAGAAATAAATTTCGCCATCCGACACCTCCACGCATGGACAGCCAAACAAGCGGTAAATACACCTTTAAAACTTATCGGCACATCATCTTACATACAATATGAGCCAAAAGGTGTAGTGCTGATAATCGCTCCTTGGAATTTTCCGATTAACCTGCTCCTCAGCCCGTTGGTATCGGCAGTAGCCGCCGGTAATTGCGTGGTGCTGAAACCCTCCGAGTTTGCGCCACATTCGGCTGCCGTAATGAAAAAAATAATTGCCGAAGTTTTCGACGAAAACGAAGTAGCTTTCTTAGAGGGCGACCACACCCTCGCACAACAATTATTACAACTACCGTTCAATCATATTTTTTTTACCGGAAGCCCACAGGTAGGAAAAATCGTCATGCAGGCTGCCGCCAAAAACTTAACCTCCATCACGTTGGAGTTGGGTGGCAAATCGCCCGTTATCGTGGATGATACCGCAGACCTTCAAGAAGTTGCCGAAAAAGTGGGCTGGGTGAAGTGTATGAACACCGGACAAATCTGCATCGCGCCCGATTATCTGCTCATCAGTCCGCATCGCCTGACAGCGTTTTTAGATATATTACAAAAACAAATCATCCGTTACTACGGCAAAAACCCTGCGCTGTCGCCCGATTATCCGCGTATCATTAATGCCAAACATTTTCAGCGCATTAAACAACTGCTTGACGACGCCGTGCTGAAAGGTGCTAATATGATTAAATCAAGTGATTTCAATGAAGCAGATAATTACATCCCACCCATTATTTTGACTAACGTTTCGGCGAATATGCTTATCATGCAAGAAGAAATTTTTGGCCCGATATTGCCGATTATGACTATTGAAAACATCGAACAAGCAGTTCGGTTTATCAATCAAGGCGAAAAGCCGTTGGCGTTGTACATTTTTAGCAACGATAAAAAAAATACGGAGTTTATTTTACAAAACACACGCTCAGGCAATGCTTGCATCAATGAGTGCGGCACACATTTTTATAACCATTATCTGCCTTTCGGCGGAGTGAATAATAGTGGCATCGGCAAGGCACACGGCCTGAATGGTTTCTTGGAATTTTCTAATGCAAAAGGTATCACCAAGCGTTCATCAAAATTGATAGGCTTGACAAAATTGGTGTCACCGCCTTACAACCGACGCGTACAAACCATTGTAGATATAGTACTAAAGTGGTTAGCATAATTTTTTTTGATTACTGCTGTTTAAGAAAAAGTGCCACCATTTCTTGTGCTGCAGCAAACGGCGAAACAGTATGTGCCACTACCGCCTGTTCCATTTCTTTCAGTTGCACACGCACTTGTTCGTTATCAAAAAACAACTGCCGGATGGCTTGCTGCATACTTTCGTAAAACCAATACTTGGCTTGCTCATTGCGCTGATGTTCAAAAAATGTAGCGGCAGGGTTTTCTGATATAGTATAATTTTTTATATGCGTTATAAACTGCCGGATAGCTTGCCATACGGGAATGATTTTTTCGTCTTGTAAGGCAGAACTCGTCAGCACCTTAGGTTGCCAACCGCTCGCCGTTGGGGGCAAATAGTGTAGGGCGCTTTTATAAAAATGTTGCGCTTGCTTCGCCAGCTTTTCTTTTTCGCCATCAGCTTTATTGACTGTAATAACGTCCGCCATTTCTACAATGCCTCGCTTGATGCCTTGCAGTTCATCGCCCGCACCAGGCAGCAGCAGTAAGACAAAACAATCTACCATTGAGCGTACCGCGATCTCCGATTGCCCGACACCTACCGTTTCAATGATAATCGTATCAAATCCTGCGGCTTCGCAGAGCAAAATAGTTTCGCGCGTTTTGCGAGCCACGCCACCTAAGGTATCACCAGCAGCAGACGGACGGATGAACGCTCGTTCGTTCGCCGAAAGGCGTTCCATTCGTGTTTTGTCGCCCAATATACTACCGCGTGTGCGTTGGCTTGAGGGGTCAATGGTAAGAACTGCTACTCGGTGATTTTGTGTAATCAGTACGTTGCCTAACGCTTCAATGAAGGTGCTTTTGCCTACACCGGGCGTACCAGTTATACCGATGCGGGTGCTTGGGATAGCCATACCCATACAGTGTTGTATAAGCTGCTGTGCTAAGTGTTGGTGGTCAGCGTGGGTGCTTTCGATGAGGGTGATAGCTTGCGCCAAAACGAAGCGGTTGCCGGACTGTATGCCTTCGATATAGTCGGTGAGTGATCGTTGTTTTTTTGCGTGATCTCGCTCCATACGGCTACCAGTCTTTAGCAGATTTGGAAGAGCTCGCATCGCGTTGGTGCATTTTCTTTTGCACGCGGCGTTCCTCCTCTGTCATGATTTGCAATAAACGTTCGGCTTCTTTTTTGTTCATATTTTGGCGGTCGTTTTGCGGTTGTTGTTCGTCGGTTGAGGGTTGTTGTTGTTGTCGCTGTTGATTATTATTTTGTTGGTGTTTGTTATCTGGTTGCTGTTGTTGCGATTGTTGTTGATTCTGCTTGTCTTGATTTTGGTCTTGCTGCTGTTGCTGCTGCAATTTTTGTTGGCGTTGTGCAATGGCGAGATTCTGTTTTGCTTCGGCATCCTGCGGGGTCAAGCGCAGCGCATCTTTGTAGGCTGCTATGCTTTTATCAAATTGTTGTTGCGAGAAATATGCATTGCCCAAGTTATAAAATGCATGAGCCCTTGCGGTGGCATCGGTAGTTGCTTGTGTGGCGCGTTCATATTGTGTGGCAGCATCCGAATATTTGTTTTGTTGGTATTGTGCGTTGCCTAAATTATAACTCGCCTTTGGGGAAGGTTGTTGTTTGTTAGCTTGCTGGTAGTGTTGTTCTGCTTGAGAAAAATCTTCGCTGCCGTAGGCGCGGTCACCGTTTCGTAGCGATTGGTGCGCGGGCGTTTGTGCTTGCACTGCTACTTGCAGGAAAGAGAAGATTAGCAACACCGGATAAGCAATTTTCATAGCCGTACAAATTTAATTTCATACAGCGAAGATACGACAATTCTACACTTCGTTGTAGCGGCGTTTTTTAGAGATGCGGTTGCGTTATTTTATACTATATTATACCGCATCCTTCACTTCGCGCTGCATCATGGCAGCTACTTTTTCCGTAAAAGCATCCTCCGTAAGGAGTTGCTCAATCGGAATATGGAAGCGATACCGCCAATAATGTTGCGGATTGCTCGGCTCATTTATCTGCTCCTCGAAGGCATCCTTCCAGCGCAGGGTATCGCTTGTACCAACAATATCTTGCAATGGAAAAACTGCCCACATACTTGGCGATGCTAAATGCTGTTGAATAATGGCTTGTACGATTTGCGAAGAACACTCGCGGGGGGCGATACCACTTTGCCCTAACTCCGTGTTGTAAAAAAGTTGTGCGGTTTTGTAATCGCCCTCCCACCAGCCGCGTATAGTGGACATATCGTGGCTCGACGGGCTACACACCGAACCATACGGATACGTTTTTGTATCGGCAAAGGAGGTTTCGCCTTTTGGCATACGTTGTATCTCCAACGTAAGGATGTTAAGGTCGCGCATAACGCTTGGCACGGTGCTGGGTATCATGCCCAAATCTTCACCACAAATGAGCATATTAGTAGCATTGAGCAGGGCGGGCAATTTCCAGAGAGCTTGTTGTTTCCAAAAATCTTCGTGACGTTGAAAGTAGTACAGGTCATAAATTTTTTGTACAACAAACTGGTCAAACGCATCCAAATCTTTGTAAGATTGTGTAGTATATAATGTGATGCGCGGATTAAACATTTGCCCGTTGCTGGCTGGTTCTTCTATAAATAATAACTCCCCTACTAAACTTTGCAAGCCCTTTTCAACACGCTTTTTATCAGGATATTTTTTAGCAAATAGTGCCTTGATTTTTTGCTGCGTATCCACCTCCGGTTTGAGGTCGTACAGCCAATTTTCTTTAGCCGTCAAAAAAGTTTCTATCGCCCAATCGGTATCGTCGCCGAATCGCTCGCGCAAGAAATGTTTATGTATGTAAGGCTTACAATAACGCTCATCATTGAGCCATAAGCCATTGCTATAAATCTCATCCCGTGAAAGCGGTAAGCGCGGGTTGAACATACCTAATGTGCCTTCCACCTGAGTCATGGGTATTTGCCAAATTCGGAAGAAGCCTAAGATGTGGTCAATACGCAAGGCATCAAAAAACTCGGCAAGTTTGTCCATGCGCTTGCGCCACCATGCGAAGCCGTCTTGTGCCATTACTGACCAGTTGTAGGTTGGGAAGCCCCAATTTTGACCGGCAGCAGAATACACATCTGGCGGTGCGCCGGCTTGCTCGTCCATGTTATAGAGGTGCGGAGCAACCCACGCATCGCAACTGTAGCGATAGATGCCGATGGGTAAATCGCCTTTTAACACGATGCCTTTTGTACGCGCGTAGTCGGTAATAGCACCAAGTTGTTCGTGCGCTTTGAACTGTATGTAACAGTAAAGCATCACCTCGTCATAGGCTTTGTTTTTGGTGTCAAAAAATTGTGGTATAATGTTTTCATAGTAGGTGTTGTATTGTTCCCAAGTGTTGAAATTAGCCGTTTTGTTTTTATCGCGCAGGTAGCAGAAAATCGCGTAAGGTTTCAGCCATTCGGCATGGTCGGCGATGAATTTGGCGAACACTTTATTGTTGTAAATTGTCGCTTTTTCTTGTTTAAATACTGCTTTAAAATATTGGAACTTGTATTGTAACACTTGTTCAAAATCAACGTGTTGTAAAGCATTTAGCGTAGTTTTATGCGTAACAAATTCTTTTTGAAGTTGCTTATCTTTGAGTTCGCCAAAAGCCTTTAAATTCACATACAACGGGTGAAGCGCAAATACAGAAATGGCAGCATACGGGTAGGAATCTAACCAAGTTTTAGTGGCAATGGTATCATTGATAGGGAGAGTTTGCACAAGTTGCAAATTAGCGGCTTTCGCCCAATCTATCAGCAGGCGCAAGTCGGTAAACTCGCCGATACCGAAGCCCTCATTGCTGCGTAGCGAGAATACCGGAATAGCAACGCCAGCACCGCGCCAACCACCAAAAGGATAGCGGAATTTTTCGTCTGTTACTATCAGGTGCTGCCCACCGTTGAGCGGTAATTGATAGTTGAGTTTGCGGTCATCATCAGTTTCCCAATGTGTCAGTTTTTTTGTTTTGGTATCCCAAATAGCATATTTATACGTTACGTTGATGGTGTCGCCTACGGGTAGTGTTGTTTCCCAATATGGGAAGTTAGCATCATTCAGCACAATGGCTTTGGTTTCGTCCCATTCGCCTAATTCGGCAATGTTGCCAATTATACAAAACTTTTGGTGCGGAGCAATGTATGCTGCGAACAACCGAAAGGTTACGTAATTCTTATCGGTAGCTAACGCGGGCGGTTTGGCGGTCTGCTTTTTTCGCTTGAACACCACATCCTTAAAAGCGGCTGAGAAAAACGCATTATCTACTGTATCGTAAGGTCGCCAATAATCACATAAAAACAATGCATGGTCGGTAGAAGGTGCTACGTGCCGCCATTCGCCAAACTCCAACTGCGGGCTGCCACTTGACTGTGTCGTCGCATACTTGTATCGGATGGCAACACCGGCTTGCGCTTCTAGCGTCACTGTCCAATGCTCGCCATCAAAGGTTTGCAAATTTGCTGTAGCTTCTGCTAATTTTTTACCTGTATGATATACTAATTGTAATAGTTGCCCGGGTGTTGTTTTATAATGAATATGGAAGTGTAGCAGCATAATAGATTCGAAACTTGGAACGTTTGTATGTTTATTGCAAGAGCAGAGGGATGCTCCAACGCAAATGTAATAAATTTTAAATAACTTCCGAAACACCTATTTCAGCTTTCGCCGAAAACTTATACAAATGAATTTTATCTCTCAAAAACGGAACGCATTATGAAAATAATTCATATTTTTAGCCTGAAAACTATGTGGTCTGTTTTTTTATTCCCTATACTGATTATAAATACCTGGCACAATCGCAAAACGGTTCGCCGTATGTGCTGTCTTCAACTTCTAAACTAAAAAAATAATTATGTTATCCGGATTGATGTTAAACGTATTACTATTATTTCAAGCAAGCGATGCATTAGATGCCTCGGAAAGCGCTCCCGAAAAACAAAGTTTATTGGAGATTATCACCTCCGGCAGCACTTCGGGCATGATTGTAATTGCCGTCTTATTGATACTCTCTATCATAGCCGTATATATTATAGTGGAAAGATACCTCACACTTAAAAAAGCCGCACAGGTGGACGATGCATTCATGGCAAAAATACGCGCCAACGTACAGCGTGGAGATTTACAAACGGCACTTGCCCTTTGCCAAGGCGTAGATGCACCCATGGCTCGTATGGTAGAAAAAGGGTTAGCCCGCATAGGCAAACCATTGAGCGATATAAATACTGCCATAGAAAATGTGGGTAACTTGGAGTTGCTCAAGTTGGAGAAAAACCTCTCTACCTTAGCCAGTATTTCGGGTATTGCACCGATGATAGGGCTACTCGGTACGGTAATGGGTATGATTATATCGTTCCGCGATATGGCAAACGCCACCAACATCACTCCGCAGGTATTATCTGACGGTATCTACCACGCACTTACGGCAACCGGCTTTGGGCTTACGGTAAGTATTGTAGCCTTAGCAGGATACAATCTTTTAGTATCCACTTTGGATAAAGTGATATTCAAAATGGAAAGTACCGCTATGGAGTTTATAGATTTATTACAAGAGCCGGGGAGTTAGTTGGGTTGTGTAGTTGCAACAAAATTGAGTATGTTTTTAAACACCGTAGCAAAAAATCACAATACAACATCGCCGATATAGGCACACAATTATTTTGTAATTTTTATTAAAATCATTTTACGTGGGATTAAAAAGACGAACAGAAGTAAAGCCAGAATTCAGCCTAGCAGCTATGATAGATGTAATATTTCTGTTATTGATGTTCTTCATGCTTACCTCAAAATTGGTGAGCCCGAATGCCCTTAACTTAAAGTTACCGAGTTCTAATTCTACATCCGTAGCCGCATCTTCGCTTTCGGTATCTATCAAAAAAGACGGGACGTTGTACCTCAACTCCGACCGGGTAAATGAAACGCGCCTAATAAGCCAACTCACAGGCGAAATAAAACGCATCGGCGGCGACCCTAAAAAAACAACTATCACCATAGTAGCCGAAAAAGGCGTACCGATAGAGTACGTCGTCAATGTCATGGATGTAGCGCGGCAGCTAGGTGTAGGAGCAATATTAGCTACCGAACCAAAACAATAAATATAACCGCTGTTACGTAAAATATATATTATATTTAGTACATAAAATATGCAAACGCTATCCACCACTGCCTACGAACAACAAAGCAAAACAAAAGCTAGGGTCATATCAATAGTGGCGCACATCCTTTTGTTGTTGTTATTAGCCATTCGGTATGAAGTAGAAGTACCGGAGTTAGACCCACCACCCATCTCCTTAGTGTTTGCCGATTTACAGCCACCATTAAGCGATGGCGGAGGCAATGTCGCCTACGGCGAACCCGATGCCGGTGAAGGAGACGAACCAACCCCTATCAGCAAAGAAGTTGGCGAAACTGCCGAGCCACAACCAGAAGAAACACCCGAACCGGAACCAACACCGCCCGCAAAAGAAACGCCTACTCCGATAGCACCACCGAAAGAAACAAAACCCGCTCCTAAAGAAGATACTAAAAAAATAGTTACCGATAACGACCCCGATGGCGTAGCACTCAAAAAGAAACGCGAACGCGAAGCTAAGGCAAAAGCCGAACGTGAAACGCGCGAACGTGCAGATGCAGAACGCCGCGAACGCGCAGCAGCTACCGAAGCAAGAGAAAAAGCTGACCGCGAAGCTAAGGCAAAAGCTAAGGCAGATGCAGATGCCAAAGCACAAGCCGATGCTAAAAAGAAATTCGGCGGATTTTTTGGGGGCGGTGGCAATGGTAGCGGTAACGGAAATACTGGCAAACCGGGCAATCAAGGCGACCCAGATGGCGACCCCGATTCAAAAAATATTAATGGTGGACCAGGCAAAGGTAGCGGCAGTGGTAGCGGCGACGGTGTTGGCGGCAACTTGCGTGGCAGAAAAGTGAAATATAAACCTTCTCCGAGCGACCGTTCGCAAAAAACAGGTAAAGTAAATGTAGAAGTTTGCGTAGATAAAAACGGGCGCGTAGTAAGTGCAAAAGCTACAGCAAAAGGCAGCACCAACCTCGACCCAGAACTTGCCGACAAAGCAGAAGATATTGCCCAAGATTATGTTTTTGAACCAAGTGGTTTTGACAGGCAGTGCGGAACTGTTTTAGTAAACTTCCAATTCAATAAAGGAAATTAGATTCTTTGTTTTGCATCCGCAAAACACTTTTTCTCGCACTTTTGTAAAAATTATGGCGGAATGTTTTAGTTTTGGTACAACGTATCAAATACATTAAAAACATACTAATCCTTAATTCATGTTAGTAAAAACCTTTGCAAGTACCGTCAACGGGGTTGATGCACAAACCATTACTGTTGAGGTAAGTGCAGGAGGCACTGTAGCAGCTGGCAAGGTTGCCTACTACTTGGTTGGCTTGCCCGATAACGCCGTCAAAGAAGGCTACCAACGCATAGAAGCTGCCACCAAAAGCATCGGGTTACGCGTACCGCGCATGAAAATAGTCGTCAACTTAGCTCCGGCAGATATACGCAAAGAAGGCTCCGCTTACGATTTACCCATCGCCATAGGTATGCTCTCCGCCACCGAACAAGTTCGCTGTGAGCACTTGGAAGATTACATCATCATGGGGGAGCTATCCCTTGATGGTAGCATTCGTCCCATCAAAGGAGCGTTACCTATTGCCATACAGAGTCGTAAGGAAAAATTTAAAGCCATTATATTACCCAAACAGAACGCCCGCGAAGCTGCCATCGTTAATGACATTAATGTATATGGTGTAGAAACTTTGCAAGAAGCAATAGATGTATTAAATGGTGACCCAACCATACAACCTACGATAGTAAACACCCGCGAAGATTTTTTTAACAACCAAAATAATTATGCAATTGACTTTGCGGATGTTCGCGGACAAGAAAACATCAAACGTGCATTAGAGTTGGCTGCTGCTGGCGGGCATAATGCTATTCTCATAGGCCCACCTGGTGCGGGTAAAACCATGTTAGCACGCCGCATGCCGGGTATATTGCCACCCCTCAACCTGCACGAAGCGTTAGAAACCACCAAGATACATTCGGTTGCCGGAATATTAGCGCCCAATACAGCACTCATCACTACGCGCCCGTTTCGTTCACCACATCACACCATCAGCGATGTGGCGTTGGTGGGCGGCGGCACAAACCCTTCGCCGGGAGAAATATCATTATCGCACAATGGCGTTTTGTTTTTAGACGAATTGCCAGAGTTCAAACGCTCCGTGTTAGAGGTGTTGCGGCAACCGATGGAGGAGCGCAAAGTAACTATATCCAGGGCAAAATCATCGGTGGATTATCCGGCGAATTTTATGTTGATTGCCTCCATGAATCCGTGTCCTTGTGGGTATTATAATCACCCCGAAAAAGAGTGCGTTTGCGGACCCGGTATCGTAAAAAAATATCTTACAAAAATTTCAGGACCACTATTAGACCGTATTGATTTACACGTGGAAGTAACGCCTGTCGGCTACGATGAATTGGCAAGTATTGAACGACCTCAAGAGCATAGCGAAACCATCGCTGCACGTGTAATAAAGGCGCGCGAAATCCAAACAGAGCGCTTCAAAGAAGTACAAGGTATTTACAGTAATGCACAGATGCCTACACAAATGGTACGCGATTTTTGCACGCTCAACCAAGCAGGTATCACACTTCTCAAAACAGCCATGAATCGCTTGCAACTTTCGGCACGTGCCTACGACCGCATCCTAAAAGTGGCACGTACAGCAGCCGACCTCGCCGGTAGTAGCGATATTAAAATTGAACATCTGGCGGAAGCCATACAGTATCGAAGTTTGGATAGAGAAGGCTGGGCTGGCTAAATATTTTAGGTAAAATATTCTGTTAATCTTTTGAGTAAATAATAACTGTGTGTACTGTTACCTATATTCCTACAAGCAATAAAACATTTTTATTAACGAGTAACCGAGATGAGGCTCCGAACCGTTCGATGCCGCAGCTTATTTTTGATGAGGCTTCGCCAACGCTGCGCTTGTTACACCCAAAGGATGCGCGTGCTGGCGGCACTTGGCTTGTCGCAACCAATAACGGAACAGTTGCTTGCTTGTTAAACGGCGCGTTTAAAAAACATCACCATTCGCCACCGTATCGGCGTAGCAGAGGCTTAATGATTCTGGATGCTGCAACGCAGTATAATTCATTTGAAAATTTTACACAACACTATGATTTTGAAGGAATTGAACCGTTTACTTTAGTTGTTTGCGAAAGCGAAAAAGTATTTGAGTTGCGTTGGGACGAACAGCAGATATTTTGGAAGCAACTTGATGAAACCCAACCACACATTTGGGCTTCTGCCACACTCTACACACTGGAAGCGCAGCAAAAACGAAGACAATGGTTGGCAGATTTTATACAACAACAAGCACCTTTAGATGCCGAAAAAATATTGCTTTTTCACAAAACTGCCGGCGATGGCGATACCGAAAATGATGTGATTATGAATAGAAATAACTTTGTAAAAACAGTCAGCATAACACGGATAGAAAAGCAAGCGGGAGCTATGCAAATGCGTTATGAAGATTTGCAATATAATACGGTATCGGAGGGTTCACTTCCGCTTCGTGTGGCTACGCCTCGGTAGCGGCAGAAGGCACAGCTTCTTCGATAGGCGAAGGCTCGCCGATGGTATTTTCGGCATGGTCGAAATCTTTGAGCTTGGGTAAATCTTGTAAATTTTTCAGACCAAAATAATCCATAAATTTAGTGGCGGTAGCATACAAAAGCGGCTTACCAGGTGCATCGCTTCGCCCAATAATAGTGATGAGTTCTTTCTCCAATAATTTTTGTACGGAGTAGTCGCTGCTCACACCGCGAATTTCTTCAATATCTGTTTTAGAAATTGGTTGCTTATATGCGATGATGGATAGCGTTTCTAAGGCAGCTTGCGAGAGGCGTTTTTTGGTAGTCTGTTTAAGATACGTGCCGATAGTGGTATGATATGCCCCCTTGGTGAGGAATTGATACCCTTGCGCTATTTCGACGATTTCTATGGCGGATACGTCTTGTGCAAAGCGTTGCTTGAGTTGCTCGATGGCAGCCATAAGTATATCGTGCGAAAATTCCGTTTCAAAAGCGCTGTCCAAGCAGACTTTAATTTCGTCTAAGGTGATAGGTTGTTCTGTACTGAATATGAGGCTTTCTATATGCTGTTGCAAATAATCCATTGATAATAATTGTTATATGATGCAACAAAAGTACAGACTTTATCGTGTGTAAATAGTTTTTTTATAGAAAAATCCAAAACAAACACTCCTGATACGTGATAGATTTTAAGGTACGCTTGATATTGGAACGACAAGGCAGAATTTTGCTCCTACGCCAAACCTCCAAAAACGGAGGGCAATATACCCTTATTGGTGGGCGCGTAGAAAATACCGAACTCGCCAAGCAAGCCCTGATTCGCGAAAGCGAAGAGGAAACGGGCATCCAACTTTTGCCCGAAAATTTAGAGTTGGCACACGTCCTACACAAAAAAACATTGCGCGCCATTCGTATCACACTCTACTTCAAAGCTAAGGTGTGGTCTGGCGACGCGGTTTCTAAAGAGTTGAATAAATTTAAAAGTGTGGAGTGGTTTTATTTGGATAACCTACCGCGCAATCTTTCTCCTACCGCAAAATTTGTACTAGAACAATATCGTTCAGGCAAATATTATTCCGAGCTATCTTGATATTTAATCTACTGATTATCAAAATATTATTAAAAGTAGTTATGTATTAACAACGTTGTTCTATTGCATATTCGGAATATCGCTTATTTTTACACCCGTCGCAAATAATAACTACACACTATTTACACCAATGCTACAATGAGCAACCACACTATTTATACAAATCTGCAAACTGCAAAAGCTAACGGAGAAAAAAAATTCGCCGTGCTGATTGACCCCGATAAAGTGCGCTTAGGCAATATGGACACTATCATCAACTTAGCCATACAAGCACAGGTGGACTATTTTTTTATCGGCGGCAGCTTAGTGGTTAATGATATGTTGGATTACTGCTTGCAAACTATCCGCAAGCAATGCAATATCCCGATGGTGTTGTTTCCGGGCAATTCTTCTCAGCTGAGTTATAAAGCAGATGGCATTTTGTTTCTTTCTCTCATATCAGGACGCAACCCTGATCTGCTCATAGGGCGACACGTCATCAGTGCCCCTTTTTTGAAAATGAGTCCGCTAGAAGTCATTTCTACAGGATATATGCTCGTAGATGGCGGCGTACCGACAACTGTTTTGTATATGAGCAACACACAACCTATTCCTGCAACTAAGGACGATGTGGCGGTGTGCACGGCAATGGCCGGTGAACTGCTTGGCTTAAAACTTATTTATATGGATGCGGGTAGCGGTGCAAAAAATGCAATTAGCGAAAGCATGATTTCGGCAGTACGTGGTGCAATTGCCGTGCCACTCATCGTTGGCGGTGGCATCAGCACACCCGAAAAGGCACGACTCAATGTACTCGCTGGTGCAGATGTTGTAGTAGTGGGTAATGCTATTGAAAAAGACCCACAATTAGTTTTGTCTATCGCCGATGCCGTTCACGGTAAGTGATTAGTATGTGTTGTAGATGTAGGTTAATACTTTTTCCATTTCTTTTTTAATGGTGCTTACCTTGCAAAGGTAATTGTTGTGCATAAATGAAAACACCAGCACCGTTCCTTTTTTGGTAACAACATATCCACTCAAGCTGTGATTATTGCTCAACGTACCCGTTTTGGCAAACACAAAAGGCTGCCCGTTGTCGCCACCATAATTATCTTTTATCGTTCCCGAAACACCTCCTGCCGGAAAAATATCAAATAGCCTTGCCGAAGGATATTCGGTGTACATTTTTTGCAACAGCCGTACAATGCTGCGTGGCGTGACTAAATTGTAACGCGAAAGCCCTGAACCATCCACCCACTTAGGTTCGTCGGGGAGGTCGCTCAATAAGTTTTGTTTTGCGTAAGCAATAATAGTAGCGGTATTCATATAACCATACAACTCATTGGAACAAAGTAGCAATAGTTGCTCGGCAATGAAGTTATCACTTTCTTGCATCATGCGCCGGTAAATAGAATCTGCAGAAACATCGCCCAATAGTATTGTTGATTCAGACATACCCGGAGCGATGCCTGTGTATAAGCTAACAGTTTTTTCTAACGTGTCGCTCAATAATTTAACGCATAATTCATCTGAGTATAAAAACGGTATTTCTTCTTCAAATAACGTTGCGGTTGCCGGACGCGAGTTGTATTCAAAAATATTTTCGTGAAAATGCCTGGTAACGTTAGGTTTAATGCTTTTGTTATTCGGATTAGCTTGCACATACGATTGAAAATACTTCGGCTTAACGCCTAAAATCTGCGCGAAAGGTGGCAAGTCAAATTGTACCACGTTGCCGTATAGCGGTAGCGGCGAGCGTTCTGGTTGGTCATAAAACTCATAATCTTCCCACATCCAACCTTGTGCGAATCGGTCATCTTGAAAATTGCTCGAAGCAAAATAAAGACTATTGTGTTGCCTACGTAAAAGCTGAAAAGCAGAAGAATCCGAAGGTAAAAAAGGATGCAACAATGCTGGATTGCCTGTACCCGAAAATATCAGCGAATCACCGCGTAGCGTGTAACGCAACAAGGGCAAACGTTCGCCCATAAGGCGAAGACAGGTATAGAGTGTAAACATTTTTGTATTGGAGCCGGGCGTGAAGTATTTGTCGTCGTTGTAGTTATAAATCGCCTCGTTGGTTTTAGGATTTGCCAACACAAAGCCCGTAAAATGTTTGGAGAAAATAGTAGAATGTTCAATCATGTTTCGCAACCGCTGTTGTGCCGAAGCTGAAGCGGATTGAACAACAATAAACAGAAAAACTATTGTAAAATGTTTAATCATCAAAAGCAATTAATTTTGTTGATATTCGTCAAAATAGCGCACAGCCAACCGTTTCAATAGCTGCTCTTGATATTGCGCACCTTTTGCCGTAAACGGGCGTAACGACCGCCAATGGGGCCAGCCGTCAGCGTCGCGTCCTTCAAATTCGTAATAATCTTCGTAGCTCAATAAACGACAAGTGGCAATATGCATCAAGTCTTGTTTTTCTTCTTTCGTAAATGCCTTTTTCCATCGCCCCAGCTCTTGAATACCGATAAACAAAAGTGCCGCATTGAGGTCGGGGAGTGTGGATAGTTGCAGTGTTTCTTTCAAAAAATTTTGTATCCGTAACCATTCAAAATCTAATTGCCAATTTTCCATAACGTGTTATAAACTTTTAGTTCTACCGCCATCAACCGGCAGGTTGATACCACTAATATAGCTCGCCGCAGGCGATGCTAAAAATGCCACCGCCGCCGCTACTTCTTGCGCCTCGCCGATGCGCCCCAACGGAATGGCTTGTATCATGGCTTGCTCTACTTCTTCATTCGTCTTTCCGCTTGCTACCACTTGTCGGGATACGATTGCTAACATGCGCTCAGTGCGTGTAGCCCCAGGCAAAACGTTATTCACCGTGATACCAAATTGCCCCAATTCATTTGCCATTGTTTTCGCCCAGTTCGCCACAGCACCACGTATAGTATTTGATACGCCTAAGTTTTCGAGTGGCTGTTTTACGGAAGTAGAAATGATATTGATAATGCGCCCGTAACCTTCTTTTTTCATGCCCTGAATAACGTTTTGCGTGAGCAAATGGTTGGCTAACAAATGTTGCCGGAAGGCATCTTCAAAGGCACTGCCTTCGGCTTCTACTATGCTCCCTGCTGCAGGCCCGCCAGTATTATTTATAAGGATATGAATGGGTTTTAATTCGGTGATAGCTGTGATGCGTTGTAATAGTATACGCGAATCGTTGTAATCCACCGCAAGGTAATCATGGTGCTGCCCGTGCGAATTATCCAACTCCATTTTTACATCGTGGAGCAAATCTGTACTACGTGCTACTAAGGTGATGTTAGCACCCAATAATGCTAATTCGATGGCAATGGCTTTACCTATACCTTTGCTACTGCCGCCTACGAGTGCATTTTTACCTATGAGTGATAAATTCATTTTATTGTTGTTAAGTTTTGAAGGATGATTTCGCAAAAATAACATCAAGCAGTTAATATTTTGTACATTTGTCAGCTTTTGCAGATACTTTTTTAATAAATAACAAAAACATTATATATGAAAAAATCAACTGTGTTTATATTTTTATTTTTTGTATATAGTGCTTATGCACAACACAGCAACGAAACATATTCCAGAGTTCAAATCGCGCTTGCCGATAGAGGCATCCGCCCGCTTGCCACATTGGGCTTAGATACCGACCATGGCTTGCACATCGGCAAATATTTAATTGGCGAATTTTCTGAATCAGAGTTGCGACAAATCACTACGGCGGGTTATACATACAAAACATTGGTGCATGACTTGCAAGCAACCTTAAAACAACAACTTGTAGGGAATGTTCAGTCGCGCAGCAACCCAATTTGCAACACAACACCTCCATCATCGGGTTGGGCAACACCTATTAACTATACCTACGGCTCTATGGCACAGTATCATACCCTTAGCGAATTGATGAATGTATTGGACGATATGAAGACTAAATTCCCGAATTTAATAACACAACGCGCGCCTGTTGCCAACATACTTACACACGAGGGAAGACAAATTTATTTCGCAAAAATATCAGACAACCCTAACCAAGATGAGACCGACGAACCGGAGGTACTTTTTACCGCATTGCATCATGCTCGCGAACCGAATAGTATGTCGCAGATGTTATTTTTTATGTGGTACTTGTTAGAACATTACCAAGCTGGCGACCCCGAAATTGTATATTTGGTAAACAACACGCAGATATATTTTGTCCCTTGCATTAATCCTGACGGCTATGCTTTTAATGAAATGACTAACCCTAATGGTGGTGGCTTTTGGCGTAAAAACCGATATATTGATACTGCATCTGGAGATATAGTGGGTGTTGACCTCAATCGGAATTATGGGTTTGAGTGGGGGCATGATGATATCGGTTCGTCACCGGAGCCTCAGAGTGAGGTGTATCGCGGACCATATGGTTTTTCTGAACCGGAAACACAAGCCATCCGCGACTTTTGTAGCGCGCACGATTTCCGCATCACACTTAATTATCATACATTTAGCAATCTGTTAATCAACCCATGGGGATGGTCGGATATGCCCACACCTGATTCTGTTCAATTCAACGGAATAGGAGAAGAAATGGTGCACGAGAACAACTACATTCGTGGTGTAGCTACTGAAACCGTAGGTTATCAAGTAAATGGCAATTCGGATGATTGGATGTATGGCGAAACTATATTAAAACCTAAAATCATTGCATATACACCCGAAGTTGGCTATTCCTTTTGGCCCAATCCAGCCGATATTGATAAACTCAACAAGGATTGTATGCACATGAACCTAACCACCCTACGCCTATTGCACCACTACGGCGTTATCACGGCTAATGCTCCTTCGGCAACACAAGTATTGGAGGGCTACATAACGTATAACCTACAACGCTTGGGCATGAAAGATGGCACATTTACCGTATCATTAATCCCTATACATAATGTGGCGACGATAGGCGCATCGCAGCAGCACACCCTGCAACAATTCGCACAAGAAAATGGTGCCATTAACTATACTTTATTACCAACTATTGCAACAACCGATAGGATTGCAAAAATCGGTATCGTATTGAATAACGGCATTGCATCAACCATAGATACACTTACTATTCGCTATGGCAGCAATGAGTTGATTTTGAATGACACTATTGACTTTGATTCTAATTGGGATATAAACCAAATGTGGAACGTGACTTCTGAAGCCTACTACTCTGCACCACTTTCACTTACAGATTCGCCCTTTCAGGAGTACGAAAACAACGCTAATAATAGTACCCAATTATTAACTCCTATCAACCTCGCCGAAACCGATAATGCTACGCTGACATTTTGGACAAAATGGGCAACAGAGCCTTCTTTCGATTTCGTACAAGTATGGGCATCCGCCAATGGCGGCGTTACGCGCCAAGCCTTGTGTGGAAAATATACCAAACCCGGAGTAGTGCCGCAGCCATTAGATGAACCGATCTACGACGGATTTCAAAATACTTGGGTGCAAGAAGAAATTGACCTGTCTGATTTTTTAGGGCAGCCCAATGTAACCATAGGTTTCACAATTGGCTCCGATGAATTTCAGGCGGAAGACGGATTCTATCTTGACGACATACAAGTGACGCAATTTGTTGACGGAACGGTAAGCACCCTTACCCCCGACAAAAATGACTTCGCCACGTATGCCAACCCAACTCCGGCAACCGACGCGGTCACCATCCGATATGAGTTACAAAACCATTCATCGAAAGATGCAACGCTTTCGGTATATACACCTACGGGGCAATTAGTAGCACAACAACCACTATCTGCAACAAGCAATAAAGTTGTTTTGCAAACGCAAACATGGCATTCAGGTATGTATTTATACACGATAAAAACCGCCGAAGGCGCAACAGCAATAGGCAAAATATGTATTATAAAATAGTCTAATAAACATTGTTGTCCCAATAAAATAAAAAATCGTGAACATTCTTTAGGTGTAATCCTCAAAAAGTCATACCTTTAAGACGCTCAATGTCTATTAATCGTCAATAAATAGTTAATATGAAGTTTATCAAGACGCTGTCATTTTTATTGTTTTTACTGACAAACGTTATGCACGTTACTGCTCAGTACGATATTCACTATACGCAGTTCGATATGTCGCCGTTGGGAATAAATCCCGCGAATACTGGCGCATTTGAAGGCACGTTCCGTTTAGGAGGTATTTATCGCAACCAATGGGCTGGCACATTGTCCAAACCATTTTCAACGCCATCAGTTTACGTAGATGCACCCATTTTTGCGCTCCGCAAAAACAGAGATTGGATAGGCGTAGGTGTTGTGGTACATACCGACAAAGCCGGTGCGGGCAATTTAGGGCAGAATGGCTTTATGGGCTCAGTAGCATATCATCTTGGGTTAGACAAAAAAGGAAAAAGTGTGCTCACATTAGGCGTGCAAGGCGGATATGTTCAGCGCAGAGTAGATATTACACAAGGTGGTGGACTGACGTTTGAAGACGAAATATTAAACTCCGGCACTACCTCCGTAGATAGAACCAAGTTTAATGAAAATACGAACTTTTACGACTTTACCACCGGCATAGGGCTGAGTAGCATGATAGGAAAAACATCAGGTATGAAGTTGGGCGTAGCTTTAGCACACCTCACTCGACCAAAATACGGCTTAGGGCAAAGCACAAACAGCGACGATGCAAAATTGCCGATGCGAACAACCGTAACTGCGTTATTCGATTTCGGATTAAACCCAAAGTGGGTATTTTTTCCTGGAGTGATTTATCAACAAATTAAGTCTGCCAGTGAAATTGGTATGCAAGCCGTACTCGGTTATAAAATAAACCCGCAGCAAAAAACCATGCTACGCATGGGGTTAGGGTATCGCGTAGGCGATGCTGCACAGGCTATTGTAGGTTTAGATTACAAAGGCTTCAGAGCCGGTATAGCCTACGACCTCAACGTATCGTCATTGCGTGAGGCAAGCAAGTATCATGGTGGTTTTGAAGTAGCTGTGTCATACATCGCTCGCATCTACAAAAAGCCTGTAGTGAAACCAGTAATTTTCTGTCCTCGATTTTAGAAATCAAATAGCATTATATTCTGTATTGATATGAAAAATATTCTCGTATTCTCGCTTTTTATACTCTGTTACATCAGCCTAAATGCACAACCACTTAATAAGGTCACACCTGAGTTGATGTTGCGTATTGCCGAAGAACAACTCGCCGAAAAAGACTACTACCGCGCTTTAGAGTGGTACGAGCAATATTATGACGAAGTGCGTGACAAAAGCATAGCGTACAAAATTGCCAATATGCACTATATGCTTCGCGATTACAATAAGGCAGAGTCGTGGTATAAACGTGTTGTCAATAAAGATAAAGACGGCTATTTCCCAGATGCACAACTCCAGTTAGCACGCAGCCAAAAAGCATTAGGGAATTATGATGAAGCTATCTTATCTTATCAAGATTTTTTGAGTGCAGAATCAACTGATCACAATATAGTGATGATAGCACGCAAAGAGCTCGAAGGCGCACAAATGGCAAGAACCATGAAGCCTGTTGAAGGTATCAGCGTGGCAAATGCCGGAAAGGAGGTGAACACTGCCATGTCTGAATCAGGCGTAGCCATTGCTCCTGATGGTACGCTTTATTTTGCCTCTATGCAAGCTGAAAAAGAAATAGTCATTGACGGCAAGCAAGGCAATTATTTCGCACGACTTTTTAGCGCTACCCGCCAGCCGGACGGCACCTTTAGTGAACCACGAGAATTGGATAATGAAGTAAATAGAGAAGGCTATCATGTGGGTAGTGTTGCCATTACACCGGACGGCAATGACATCTACTTCACACGCGCCGGATTAGAAGGAAATATATTATCAGAAAGCAAAATATTTACCGCCACAAAAACTGGAAGCACTTGGGGCGCAGCAACAGAATTAGCTAACATAAACGGAAGCTACATTGCCAAACATCCATGCATCGGTGAATTATATGGCAGACAAGTGATGTTCTTTTCAGCAAATATTGAAGGTGGGAAAGGTGGTTATGATATATACTACGCTACGCGCAATAGCGATGGTACATTTGAGCTGCCTACCAACGTTGGTGAAGTCGTCAATACCCTTGGTGATGAAGAAACACCTTCGTATAGAGATGGAAAATTATACTTCAGCTCAAATGGTCAAGCCGGATTAGGTGGCTTTGACGTATTCGTCTCAGAGTGGAACGGTGTGAACTTCAGCACACCAAAAAACATGGGTAAAGATATAAACTCCAGTTGTGATGACCGCTTTTTTGTTTTGGATAAAGAAGGGTATCAAGGCTATTTGGTATCAAACCGCATTGGTACTACATCACTAAAAAGCAAAACGTGTTGCGATGATATTTTCGCCGTTAATATCGAACGTATCACCGCTAACCTCACTGCTCTCACCTTAGAGAAAGATAAGGCATTGCAAGGAGCAACCATTCAATTAGTAGACATTTCTGCTAATACAACCAACAGCCAAACCAACGGCGAGGGCAACGAATTTAAGTTTCCGCTTATGCTCGACCACGAGTATAAAATTATCGCTTCAAAGAAAGGATATTATAACGACACCTTAGTTTTCAACACATTGTCATTAAAAAAATCGCAGGTGTTTGAAAAGAAACTCAATTTGCGTCCCGTGCCGCCGCCGCCGCCTCCAGTAGAGGAGACGGTCGTTACAGCTAACGAACCAATACGCCTCAATAATATATATTATAATTATGACGATGATAAAATATTGCAGGATGCCGAAGAAGATTTAGGTTATCTTAAAACATTACTCGACCAATACCCCGATATGGTCATTGAGTTATCCTCACATACAGATGCACGGGGTAATGATGCTTACAATATGGCATTGTCACAACGCCGCGCCGAGTCTGCTAAACAGTGGTTAGTGCAAAGAGGTGTTGCAGAAGCAAGAATCAAACCTGTAGGGTATGGCGAAAGCGTTATTCTCAACCAATGTGCCAATGGTGTAAAATGCTCAGATGAAGAGCATCGTTTCAATCGCCGTACAGAGTTTAAAATAATTGCCGGACCAACCAGCATCGTTATCAAAAAAATAAAGAAAAAAGATGGAACGGTTGTGGAAGACCGCCCTAACGTACCAACTCCCCCGCCAGCACCAAGAGCCGTAGACGTACCTAAAAAAGAAAAACAAAAACAAGCCGGCAAGGTAGCGTTCAGTTGGGATAAAAAATACATTGAATTCGGCTCGTTCAAAAAAGGATTGAAAAAGTCGCATACCTACAATTTTACTAACACAGGTACAGAAGATGTAGAAATAGATTTAGTTTCTGCCTGCGATTGCACTACTACCGAATGGACGCGAGGCGTAATCAAACCCGGCGGAAAAGGCAAAATAGACATCGTATTTGATAGCGCAAAAAAAGAAGAACCCGACGAAGTAATAGACGTGGACGTGTTTCTCAAAAATAAAGACCCGAAAACAAAAGCATCCATGGTTGAGCGCGTACAATTTCACTACAAGCTCACCAAATAGTATAGCAAAGGGTAATACTAATTATAAAAACCTGTCAGATACTTTCGTCTGGCAGGTTTTTTTATGTAAATTTGTATATTGCACCCTACAACTTCACATACATCATGCAGCCTGATTTTACTAAGATTCCGCTAAATAAAAATAGCCTGTCAGATACACCAACCGATACGGCAGAATCATGGCTTTCGCCGGAACAAATTTCTATTCATAAGCACTTTACCCAAAGCGACATCGCGCAAGCCAAACACATGGCGTATTCAGCGGGCATTCCGCCCTACCTGCGCGGCCCATACGCAAGTATGTACACCACTCAATCTTGGACAATCCGACAATACGCCGGTTTCTCAACAGCGAAAGATAGCAACGCATTCTATCGTCGCAACTTAGCCGCAGGGCAAAAAGGATTGTCAGTAGCCTTTGATTTAGCCACGCATAGGGGGTACGACAGCGACCATCCTCGCGTAATCGGCGATGTGGGCAAAGCAGGCGTAGCCATTGACACAGTAGCAGATATGGAGGTGCTTTTCGACCAAATCCCTTTAGCAGAAATGTCAGTTTCTATGACTATGAACGGTGCCGTAATTCCCATTATGGCATTTTACATAGTGGCAGCAGAGCGGCAAGGAGTATCGCCCAATCAGTTGAGTGGCACTATACAAAATGATATTCTCAAAGAGTTTATGGTTCGGAATACCTACATCTACCCGCCTGAGTATTCTATGCGAATTATCGCCGATATATTTACCTACACCGCACAACAAATGCCTAAATTTAACTCCATCAGCATAAGCGGCTATCATATGCATGAAGCTGGTGCATCAGCAGATATTGAGTTAGCTTACACCCTTGCCAATGGCTTAGAATACCTCCGTACCGGCATTAAAGCTGGATTAGATATTGACAATTTCGCTCCACGATTATCGTTCTTTTGGGGAATTGGGATGAACCATTTTATGGAAATTGCCAAGATGCGAGCCGCTCGTTTGTTGTGGTCAAAGATTGTAAAACAATTCAATCCTAAAAATCCGAAATCTATGGCACTGCGGACACATTGCCAAACATCAGGCTGGAGTTTGACAGCACAAGACCCTTATAATAATATAGCGCGTACTTGTATTGAAGCAATGGCAGCCGTATTTGGCGGCACACAATCACTACACACCAACTCGCTGGATGAAGCTATTGCGTTGCCGACTGATTTTTCGGCGAAAATTGCTCGCGACACCCAACTATTCATCCAAAACGAAACCAACGTTACCAAACTCATTGACCCCTGGGCAGGCAGTTACTATATAGAATACCTCACTGACCAAATAGCACATCGCGCATGGCAACTCATCGAAGAAGTAGAATCGCTCGGTGGGATGGCAAAAGCTATCGAACAAGGGCTGCCCAAGCTTCGCATTGAAGAAGCTGCAACCCGCAAACAAGCACGTATAGATAGCGGCAAGGACGGTATTATTGGTGTAAATATTTTTACAATAGAAGACAATACCGACATAGACATCTTAGAGGTGGATAATACGGCCGTGCGCCATGCTCAAATACAGCAACTCAATAATATTAAGCAAACGCGCAACACGGCAGCTGTGGCAGAGGCATTGCAACACATCACAACGATAGCTAAAAACGGCAATGGTAATTTGCTCGAAGCAGCCATCGAAGCAGCACGCCATAATGCTACACTTGGCGAAATATCCTCTGCTATGGAGGACGCCTTCGGGCGTTATATTGCTACTACCAAAGCCGTTTCGGGTGTGTACGCAAAAGAAATTACTATGGATAAAACCTATCAAGAAGCGTTAGCATTAGCTGATCAATTTGCTATACAAGAAGGGCGACGACCGCGCATTATGATTGCTAAACTTGGGCAAGACGGGCACGATAGAGGCGCGAAAGTAATTGCCACAGGCTTCGCCGATGTAGGGTTTGATGTGGACATCGGTCCTCTGTTTCAAACACCTGCTGAGGCTGCTCGGCAAGCTGCCGAAAATGATGTTCATATTTTAGGAATTTCCTCGTTGGCAGCCGGACATAAAACCTTGGTACCCGAAACTATCAAAGCATTAAATATGCTGGGGCGTGAAGATATTTTAGTGGTAGTAGGTGGTGTTATTCCACAACAAGATTATGACTTTTTATACAAACAAGGCGTGGCAGCTGTGTTTGGTCCCGGTACAAAAATTGCCGAAGCAGCCAAGCAACTTCTTCAAATAATGATGTACTAAGCAAATTCTAACATCCCATTTTACACAAATTTTTATTTTGAATAAAACTTATGCAGATATGTTAAAAAGACCGCGCCGCAATCGGCACTCCGACGCTATACGCGCAATGGTTCGTGAAACGCAACTCACTACTGACCACTTGGTATATCCCTTATTTTTAACAGACGGGAACGGCATACAATCCGAAGTACCTTCGCTGCCACGCAACTACCGCCATTCGCCAGATAAAATACTCAAAGAAATTGAGGCGTGTATGGAGTTGGGCTTACATAATTTCATTATGTTTCCTGCCGTTGCAGAAAACCTAAAAGATAAAATCGCAACTTACAGTTACGACAAAAATAATTTCTATCTACAAACAGCAACGAAGATTAAAAAATATTTTCCGACTTGTTGTCTGATAAGTGATGTCGCTATGGATCCGTACAGCATTGACGGGCACGATGGCTACGTTGAAAAAGGGAAAGTAGTAAACGATTTGACGCTTCCCATTTTGGCACGGATGGCAGTAGCGCAAGCAGAAGCTGGCTTCGATATTTTAGGACCTTCGGATATGATGGACGGACGCGTACAAACTATCCGAGAAGCCTTAGATGCCGAAGGCTGGTACGAAACAGGCATCATGTCTTACACAGCAAAATATGCGAGTGCTTTTTATGGTCCCTTCCGCGATGCGCTCGATTCTGCTCCACGCGTAAGTGACGATATTCCCAAAGATAAAAAAACATACCAAATGGATCCCGCCAACAAACAAGAGGCACTTATAGAAATGGCGTTGGACGAAGCTGAAGGCGCAGATTTTTTGATGGTAAAACCCGCATTGCACTACTTAGATGTGATACATTTGCTCAAAGCAAACAGTAGCCTACCAGTAGCGGCTTACCACGTTAGTGGTGAGTGCGCTATGTTGATTGCCGCTTGCCGCAACGGTTGGCTCAATTATGATAAAGCCATGCCAGAAACCCTGTTGAGCCTCCGCAGAGCCGGCGCTGACGTTATTTTAACTTATTTTGCCAAAGATTATGCACAAATGTTGCACGATGGCAAATTAGCATAAAACGATGTACCTTTGTAGGATGATAAAATAAAAAAATCATGTCTGTAATTATTCAAAATTTGACCAAAATTTACGGTACACAACGCGCCGTAAACAACATATCGTTTGAGGCGCACAAAGGTAATATTGTAGGTTTTTTAGGTCCCAACGGAGCCGGAAAAACCACCACCATGAAAATGATTACCTGCTACCTACCCCCAACATCCGGTATGGTAAAAGTATGCGGTTTTGATACCACCACACACGATATCGAAGTTCGCCGAAGAGTGGGCTACTTGCCAGAGCATAATCCGCTTTATAAAGAAATGTATATCAAAGAATATTTGCACTTTGTTGCTCATTTATACCAACTACCCAATGTGACCAAACGGGTGAGTGAAATGATAGAGATTACAGGATTAGGACGAGAACAGCACAAACAAATTGGCGAATTATCCAAGGGGTATCGGCAGCGCGTGGGCTTAGCTCAAGCGATGATTCACAACCCTGAGGTACTTATTTTGGATGAACCAACTTCAGGCTTAGACCCCAACCAATTAGTGGATATTCGGCAACTCATCAAAGACTTAGGCAAAGAAAAAACCGTTATTTTTTCTACTCACATCATGCAAGAGGTGCAAGCCCTTTGCGACAGCGTTGTTATAATCAACAAAGGGGAAATAGTTGCCAATGATGCCATCAACAACCTGGCACAACACATACAGTCCGGACAGGTAATTGTGGCGACATTCGCGGAAAGCGTAAATATAACCGACCTGCAAAAAATAAAATATGTACGTGAGGTACAGCATTTGGGCAACAACCGTTTTCAACTTATTTGCGACGGCGACCAAGAGGCAAACCAAGAAGTATTCAAATTTGCAGTAGATAATAAATTGACCCTTTTAGAAATTCACAAAGAAGCGTATAGCGTAGCAGATGTGTTCCGAAAATTGACAAAATAAACATGCAGCATATAATTGACATTTACAGAGATGTAGTGTTTGCCATTACTACCCCGTTTAGCAGCGGCTCGGGTTTTTATCTTGCATCGCACAAACTGGTAATTACCAACCACCACGTTATTGATGGCGATACACGCGTTACCCTACGGGGGCATCCTATCCAAAAACAACACGCACAAATCATCTACTTCGACCCATACTACGACTTAGCCTTTCTACAATTAGCTAATGAAGAAGTGGCAGCGGCAGTGCCTGCAGTTGTACTTGGTGATAGTGCCAAAGTGCGCGAAGGAGAACACGTTATTGTAGCGGGGCATCCGTTTGGATTGTCGCTTACCGCAACGCAGGGCATTATTTCAAACACACAACATTTAGAAAACAACATCAATTATCTGCAAACAGATGCAGCACTTAACCCTGGCAATAGTGGCGGTCCGCTTATCAATCAAGCCGGTGAGGTGATTGGCGTAAATACGTTTATCATCAAAAATGGGCAAAATATCGGCTTTGCATTACCAGCAAAATATTTGAAAGAAACCCTCAATGAATTTGCCACCCGCCCCAACAAAGATACGGCAGCCATGCGATGTCGCTCTTGCCTGAACATCGTTTTTGAACAAGAGGTGGATGGCGCATTCTGCCCACATTGTGGCGACGACTTGGTGTTTCCGTCACCACGCGATAATTACGAACCCATCGGCGTAAGCAGAACTATGGAACAGTTGCTCGCATCATTAGGATATGATGTGGCATTGGCGCGGCAGGGTAACTCCGCTTGGGAAATACAGCGTGGCAGCACAACCATACAAGTATATTATCACGAACCTAACGCTACTATTTTTGCCGAAGCAATATTAGTAACATTGCCCCGCGAAAAAATTCAACCCATTTATGAATACTTGTTGCGCGAAAATTATCGTTTGGAAGGAATGACGCTCAGTATAAACGACCAAAATATCATGCTGACACTCATCATCATAGACCGATATTTCAATATGAAAACAGCAAAAATATTATTTGAAAATTTATTTGACCGCGCCGATTATTACGATGATATTTTAATAAACCAATTCGGTGCCATTCAAAGGACAGCCTAACATTGCAGTTATACGTATGCGTCACTTGATTATTCTTATTCTTTTTATCTCCCCTTTTCGAGGAACAGCACAACTCGCCGATACCACTTGGACGCTTTTGTATCAACTGAAAGATACTGCAATCGTTTATTTTACTACCGATAAGCTACAGCAGTATTATACCGTTACCAATCAAAATGCTGTCACGAAATACGATGCCAATAATCGAAAAGTATTTGCCTATCAAAACAAACGATATGGCAAGTTGAGTTTTATTGATGCCACCGACCCGTTCTATCTGTTGTTGTATTATCAAGATTTTCAAGCAGTTGTTATCTTAGACCGAACGCTGAATTTCGTGAAGGAATATAACCTTAACGATTGGGGGTTTTATGATATTAAAGCACTCGGGCTGGGCAACGATCACCATGTTTGGCTGTATGATAACCGCATTAGTGCCCTCAAAAAAATATCGGAACAAGGCAATGTGATAGCGCAGAGCGAGCGACTACATAAATTAGTTACCACGCAACCTAATATTATTCAAGTGAGCGACAACCACGTGTATTTAGTAACTGCCGAAGCTGTTTTAATATTTGATTTATTTGGACAATTCCTTCGCAGACTGGACATACCGAAGATTACGAACCTGCAAGCCATTAACAACACCCTACTACTGTACAACGGCAGTTGGCAACTATGCCAAACCATAGCAGACACCACCCAAGTGCTCAATGTATCATCGGCAAAAATAGTGCGCTATGAAACCGAGCGATTCTTTGTATTAACCGATGACCAATTATTAATTTATAAAAAAGCAGAATAAAACAGCTACTTCCCTGATTTCACAAGCGCAATACTCAACTCTTGTAGTTGCTCCGGATCAATAGGTGCCGGCGCATCAATCATCATATCGCGCCCTTGATTATTTTTTGGAAATGCAATAAAATCACGAATACTACTTGCATTGTTCATCACGGCACAAAGCCTATCGAAGCCAAAGGCAATACCACCATGCGGTGGCGCACCATACTCAAAAGCACCCATCAGGAAGCCAAATTGTTGCTCTGCTTTTTCAGGCGTAAAGCCCAACAACGTGAAATTTTTGGCTTGTAATGCGCGGTCAAAAATACGAATAGAGCCACCTCCTATTTCAACACCATTTAGCACCATATCATACGCATCAGCACGTAAGGCTTTGAGCGTGTTGTGGTCGCCGGATAACATTTTTTCTACGTCCTCCTTTTTGGGTGATGTGAACGGATGGTGCATGGCATAAAAACGCTGCGTGTCTTCATCCCACTCCAATAACGGAAAGTCTATTACCCAAAGTGGTTTGAATACATTGGGTTGAATAAGCCCCAAGCGGCGACCCAACTCCAAACGTAATTCGCTAAGTTGTTTGCGTGTTTTTTCCAACTCGCCACAAAGCACAAAAACGATGTCGCCTTTTTCTGCACCAAGCAATTTGCCCCATGCGCGGAGGTCTTCGTCAGTATAAAATTTACCTACTGACGATTGTATCGTGCCGTCCTCATTAAACTTAATATATACCAACCCTTTTGCGCCAATTTGCGGACGCTTAAGCCATTCCGTTAGTTCATCAATTTGCTTACGCGAAAACTGCGCCTGCCCTTTAGCACAAAGACCAATGACGGCTTCGGCACTATCAAACACCTGAAAATTTTTGCCCGAGGTATAATCACTTGCTCCATGTTTCAACTCCACAAAAGGCATATCAAAGCGCAAATCCGGCTTATCTGAGCCATACAAACGCATGGCATCATCGTAGCGCATTCGCGGAAAATCTGGCAAGTCAATCTGCAACATCACTTTGAATAAATGTTTTGCCAAACCTTCAAATGTATTTAAAATATCGTCTTGAGTAACAAAAGCCATCTCGCAGTCTATCTGTGTAAATTCCGGTTGGCGGTCGGCGCGTAAGTCTTCATCACGGAAGCATTTTACAATTTGGAAATAACGGTCGAACCCCGATACCATCAACAGCTGTTTAAATGTTTGTGGCGATTGTGGCAATGCATAAAATTGTCCGTTATTCATGCGACTGGGCACAACGAAATCGCGTGCGCCCTCGGGGGTACTCTTAATTAAAAAAGGTGTTTCTACTTCTATGAAATTTTGCTTTGCGAGATAGTTGCGCGTTTCGATAGCCAGCTTACTGCGGAAGAATAAATTTTGCTGCACGGGTGTTCGGCGCAAGTCTAAATAGCGGTAACTCATGCGAAGATCATCCCCACCGTCAGTATCATCCTCAATGGTAAATGGAGGAATCTTAGATGCGTTTAGTAGTTGCAACTCAGAAACAAAAATTTCTATATCGCCAGTAGGCCGATTTGGGTTTTTGCTGCTGCGCTCGCGTACAGTACCTGTAATTCTAATGACGTATTCTCTACCGAGCATTCTAGCTTGTTCGCATAATGCGGCGTTACTATCTTGATTAAATACTAATTGCGTAATACCGTAGCGGTCGCGCAAGTCAATGAAGGTCATGCCTCCAAGGTTGCGAATAGTACCCACCCAACCACTTAGCGTAACGGTTTGTTCGAGGTGCGAAAGGCGTAGTTCGCCACACGTATGCGTTCTGTAAAACATTATAGTATAATTATATATGTGAAAATGTTATGGTTTGTTTACGAAAATACAAAAGTAAAGGTTCTGTATGAACCAGTAAACTTTTAAAGTAGCTATATCAAAATAATTTTAATAGCTCGCTAAATCCTGCAACTGTGCTTTAAATCTGCCGACAGGCAAAAAATTCTGTTCTAACGGTATAGCAAATGGTACCGGTGTGTCCAAACTCGCAGAGCGCATCACTGGGGCATCTAAGTACTCGAAAAGATGTTCGGCAAGGTAGGCAGCAATTTCGCCGCCGATACCGCCGATGAGCGTATCTTCGTGTAAGATGATGGCGCGTCCCGTTTTTTTGACTGATGTAGTTATGGTAGCATAATCAATAGGCAGCAGTGTGCGGAGATCAATTATCTCGGCATCAATGTCTAATTCAGCTGTTGCTTTTGTCGCCCAATGCACGCCTGCGCCATACGTGATAACGGTCAGTTGCTCGCCGGCACGCACGATATTTGCCTTGCCAATTTCAACTGTATAATAATCGTCCGGCACATCACCACTCAAGCTGCGATAGAGTGCTTTGTGTTCAAAATACATCACAGGGTTGGGGTCCTCAAAAGCTGCTAACAACAAACCTTTCGCATCGTAAGGCGTTGCCGGAAATACTACTTTCAGTCCGGGTGTATGCGTAAACCACGCCTCATTGCTTTGCGAATGGAATGGTCCGGCACCCACGCCTCCACCAGAAGGCATACGAATCACTACATCGGCAGGTTCACCCCACCGGTAGTGTATTTTAGCTAAGTTATTGATGATTTGATTGAAACCGCAAGTAACGAAATCGGCAAATTGCATTTCTACCATACCCTTATAACCTTTTAGGCTTAATCCTAACGCTATACCAATAATGGCACTTTCGCAAAGCGGTGTATTGCGTACACGCTCCCGCCCAAATTCATTAACGAAGCCGTCTGTAATTTTAAATACTCCGCCGTATTCGGCAATATCCTGCCCCATCAGCACGAGATTGTCGTGGCGTTGCATGGCTTGCCTGAGCCCATTGGATATTGCATCTACGTATCGCCGATTGGTAAGGGTATCTGTGGCAGGCGCAGTAGTTTGTGAAGTATGGGGTGCATACACATCGGCGGTTTCTTCTTCGGTATTGGCAACAACGGTTGGTTCTAAAAAAGCACGCTCAACATGGTTGGTTATTTCTTTCTTGAAACCTTTACGGATAGCTACAACTTCGTCTTCAGTAAGGATATTTTCTTCTAATAAATATTTTTCATAATTGGCGATTGGGTCTTTGGTTGCCCAAGCCTCCATGAGTTGTTGCGGAACGTATTTTGTGCCGGATGCCTCTTCGTGTCCGCGCATACGGAAGGTTTTACATTCTACCAAAACAGGCTGCGGATTGTGCCGAATGTCATTGGCTATTTTATGAAACGTATTATAAACTTCTAAAATATTATTGCCGTCAATAATATAAGACTGCATATTGTAACCTGCTGCGCGGTCTGCTAAGTTTTCACAGCGATACTGCTCATTAGTAGGCGTTGAAAGTCCGTAGCCGTTGTTTTCAATAACAAAGATAACTGGCAGTTGCCACACGGAGGCTACATTAAGTGCTTCGTGAAATTCGCCTTGGCTAGTGCCTCCCTCTCCGGTAAACACCAAGGAGCAACGCGCTTCTTGGCGGAGTTGGTGTGCTAAAGCCACGCCGCTTGCTAAGGATAATTGTGGTCCTAAATGGGAAATCATCCCAACAATGTTGTAATCCATTGTGCCGAAGTGGAAGGAGCGTTCGCGCCCTTTAGAGAACCCCCCTTTTGTACCTTGCCATTGTGCAAAGAGCTTGTCTAAAGGCACTTGCCGCGTAGTAAACACGCCTAAATTGCGGTGCATGGTAAAGACGCTTTCGTCTGGCAACATGGCTGCGGTTGTACCCACAGAAATTGCTTCTTGCCCAATGCCCGAAAACCATTTACTGATGCGCCCTTGCCGCAAGAGGATGAGCATTTTTTCTTCGACTAACCTTGGGTATAGAAGCGACTTATACAAACCTACGAGCTGCTCGTTGCTTAGCCCTTCTTTGTGGTACTGTATCGGGTTTAATGTTATTACGGACATATACTTTTTTATAAAATGTTGTCACTGAAGTAAGTTAAGACTATTTATTGTCGGAATAATCTATTTGCTCCTCATCATAATCGGCGTTTGGGGTGGTGCTTTGTTTGCTTGGCAATAAGCTGCGATACGTTATTACGCCACAATACTGCAAATAGGCTATTGCTAACAGCAAGACTATTAACGCAATAAACAGGAAAGTAGTTGTGCGTTGCGACTTCATAAGTGGAAAAATTAAGTACAACAAAATCGTTGTACAAAGGTATTACGAGTTTTCAGAATTATTCGTTTTTGCTATGCGCTTTTTCTAGTATTGTAAAGCATGGACAATACAAGGTACAACATGATAGCCACACACAACCCGAATGTACCCAAAATTAGTAAACTAATTAGGGCAAGAATTAGAAAAAGCAAGCGATATTCATTGCTGCGCCAACGCAGGTGTTTGAATTTGAAACCAAACATAGGCAATTCCATATTCATAAAAAAACTAAATGCAACTACAATGCTATATAGCAGCCAAGGTTGGGTAATAAACGAGCGCAATCCGTACGAATCGTAGTGGTAGGTCAGCATTAATCCGACCATAAAAATAGTGGTAGCAGGGGTGTTCAAACCAATGAAATCTTCAGTTTGGCGTATATCAATATTGAATCGCCCCAAGCGGAAGGCAGCTGCCATCGGCAACAAAAATGCGGGCAATGCGGCTATATTGAGATATGCGTTTACATTAGGCGAAAGCGAAAGAAGTGTATAAATAATGATGCCTTGCACTACACCAAAGGTGACTACATCTGCGAGTGAATCTAATTGTTTTCCCAACTCCGATTTCGCGCCTAATAGCCGTGCTATTGTGCCATCCAAGTAGTCGGCAACGGCACCGCCAGCTATGAAGTAAGCACCCTCTATAAAGCGTTGTTGTAGGATTAAGACGATGGCGCAGCAGCCACAGAACAAATTACTTAGCGTAATAAGGTTAGGGATGTGTTGCTTCATGGCTTTCGGTTGATTGTGTGATCGGCAATACGCCGTGAAATTTCAACAAGTGTTGCGGAGCAGCATCGTTGTAGATACAGAGTATGAGCATATTTCTTTTGCGTGTATCGTCAGAGAATAATATTTTGATAGGGTTGTGTACGTATCCGTTGTCGTTGAATAATAACATTTGTGGCTGGCGATGGCGGCGAAACAAGCGTAGGTCGGCTGCCGAAGCAGGTAGTGGTATATCGCCATATCCTTCTTCGTGCAAAAAGTGGCGCACCATATCGAAGCTATCCGCAAGGCGACTGCCGGCAAAGGCAATGCGATATTCCCACCCGTCTTCACTGACAACATCCAAGTAGGCTTCTCCGGCATTGGGGAAGGATTCGCGCAAGGGCATTTTAAACAGTTAATTATTGTAAATTATATATGATGGTAATAAAGGTACAGCTTTTTATATCAATATAAATAGTTGCTAAATTTTTTTGCCGTCAATCCACACTTGTTCCACCCAATTTTCGGTAAAACTATACGGCAGATACGCTACCGACGGCACGGGCTTGGTGATGATGATATTTGCGTTTTTTCCAACGGCGATGCTGCCATGTGTGTCCGCGAGTTCCATAGCTGCTGCGCCGTTCAGTGTAAGTGCATTGATAGCTTCGGTAGGTGACATTTTCATTTTAATACAAGCCAAAGAAAGCACAAAAGGCATACTGCCCGATGGCGATGTTCCCGGATTGTAATCGCTCGCTAAGGCAATGGTTACGCCGTTATCCAACAGGCGACGAGCAGGTGGATAATGGTCGTTCAGAAAGAAGGGTGCAGATGGGAGCAAGGTGGCAATGGTGTTGCTGTATTTGAGGAGTTCTATTTCTTCATCATTTACTACCTCTAAATGATCTACCGAAATGGCACGATGACGCAAGCTCGCTTCAATACCGCCCATACTGTAAAATTGGTTAGTATGAATTTTAGGCTTTAAGCCGAAGCGCAATCCGGCTTCGATAATTCGTTCCGTTTCGGCGGCGGTGAAGGCAACCTTCTCGCAAAAAACATCAATATAATCCGCCAATCCTTGGTCGGCAATGGTGGGCAACATTTTATCAATAATAAGTTGTATATATAGATGGCGATTGTCGGGGCGATACTCCATCGGTACGGTGTGCGCGCCTAAAAAAGTAGCTTTGATAGGAATAGGCGAAATTTGTTTGAGTTGTTGTATGACACGCAACATTTTCAGCTCACTATCCACCGTCAAACCATATCCGCTTTTTATTTCGATAGCACCTGTTCCTGTGTGCATTACGGATTGCAGGCGGATAAATGCTTGTTCGAGCAAGACTGCTTCCGGTGTTTGTTGTAGAGCGCGAGCGGAGTTGAGAATACCTCCTCCGCGTAGTGCAATTTGCTCGTAGGTGAGTCCGTGCAAGCGGTCTTCAAATTCTGATTCGCGCGTTTTGGCAAAAACGAGGTGCGTGTGCGAATCGCACCAACAGGGCAACACCAATCTATCCGTTGCATCCACTATGGTTGTTGCGTTATCCAGCACGGGGCAGTATTGCATTTCGCCGTAGGCGGCAATTTTTCTATTTTCCAATAGGAGGTACGCATTGCTGATAGCGGGCAGTTCTGACATGGCTTCGCCGCGAATGGCACTTGTTTGAGGTGTTACCTGTAGCAGTGTAGCGATATTTTTGAAGAGTATTTTATTCATGTATTTGGTAATTATAACATCTAAAATAGTTGATGCGTGTATTTTCTCTGAACAGCAAATATAAATTAAAAATGATGTCAGTACCGCAAATATCAATTACAACAACTCGCTTTCGCGTTCAATGAGCTATTTCAGGCTTCGGCAGGTCGTGTTTTGCACCAACCAAGCCCACTCGCCTTCATTATATTTTTTAACTTTGCACAATGGAAGATTTACGACAAATAACAGAATTTAAATCATCGCCCGAATTAGTTGAAAAACTACAGCAAAACAGTATAAGAAAAGAATACAAAGCAGGAAGCGTAATTCTGAACGAGAATGCACACATCCGCTCTATTCCTATCGTCACCAAAGGAACGCTGAGAGTTATTCGTACGGAAGAAGACGGCAGAGAAATTTTATTGTATTACATCAAAGCAGGCGAAAGCTGCATTATGTCGTTTTTAGGCGGAATGCACAACGAAACAAGCAAAGTAAAAGCAGAAGTAGAAGACGATGCAGAAATTTTGTTTTTACCTATTGAAAAAGTACCGTTGTTTATTAAAGAGCATCCGCAGTGGTTGGATTATATTTTCCGTTTGTATCATAAGCGATTTGAAGAATTGCTAGACGTTGTAAATGCCATTGCATTCAAGAAAGTGGACGAGCGCTTATTAGGTTTGCTACAAAAGAAAGGGGAACTCACAGGAGACAAAACACTGTATATTACCCACGAACAATTAGCCAACGAATTAGGAACAGCAAGAGTTGTTGTTTCTCGATTACTGAAACAGTTAGAAGAAATTGGCAAAGTTAAATTAGGTAGAAACAAAATTTTCCTTGTGTAACAAAAGTAACTGTATATAATCTTGCATAAGTGTACATTTGTCGCATCAATTTTAAACATAGATGGATATAGTAGGTTACACAGCATCAATTTTTATTGGAATTTCACTTGGGTTAATTGGCGGTGGTGGCAGTATTCTCACCGTACCCGTTTTGGTTTATTTATTCGGTGTGGATGCCGTTTTAGCAACTGCATATTCCCTTTTTATAGTTGGAGCAACAAGTGCCGTCGGCTCAATTTCTTACTTCAAAAATGGCTTGGTTAACGTAAAAACAGCAATCGTTTTTGGTATCCCCTCCATAGTTGCAGTTTTTATCACAAGAGCATACATCGTACCGGCTATTCCGCAAGAAGTATTCAGCATAGGAAACTTTATCATTACCAAGCGTATTTTACTAATGCTACTTTTTGCCGTATTGATGATTTTTGCTTCTTACAGTATGATAAAAAAAGACAAAAAGTCAAGCAAAGAAACAGCCCAAATACAGCAATTCAATTATCCCCTAATTTTGATTGAAGGCATCGTGGTAGGTGTACTTACCGGACTTGTAGGTGCAGGGGGTGGCTTCTTGATTATCCCCGCGTTGGTGGTGTTAAGCAAATTACCCATGAAAGAAGCCATAGGAACATCGTTAGTCATCATTGCAGCCAAATCATTGATAGGCTTTTTTGGCGAAAGTGGCGAAACCGTTATTGATTGGATTTTCCTTACAAAAGTTGCTGCCTTCGCTATTTTGGGAATTTTTATAGGCATGACACTATCTAAAAAAATTGATGGCGCAAAACTCAAGCCAGCATTTGGTTGGTTTGTATTAGTGATGGGTATTTACATCATCATCAAAGAAACCCTGCTCAAATAATTCTTGCCAATGAATTATATCTGCAAATTTATATTAGCTCTTTAAAAGTATTTCTAATGACAAAACAATTCCAAATTTTAATAGTAGGCGGCGGCAATGCCGGTTTATCCGTGGCTGCCCAGTTGCTCCTCAAAAACAATACGCTTCAAATTGGTATCATTGAGCCAAATGAAAAACATTATTACCAACCAGCATGGACACTTGTAGGGGCAGGAGTATATGACATCAAAAAAACAGAAAAAAACGAAAAGGATTTTATCCCTAAAAATACTACTTGGATAAAAGATGCCGTAGCCACTTTCCTTCCAGAGCAAAACGAGGTGATTTGCCTTTCCGGACAAAAAATCGCGTACAAAATGCTAATCGTTTGCCCCGGCATACAGTTAGATTGGGATAAGGTAAAGGGCTTAAAAGAAAATATTGGAAAAAACAGTATAAGTAGTAATTACGATTTCAATGCAGCACCTTATACTTGGGAAATAATAAAAAATTTCAAGGGCGGTACCGCCGTGTTCACCAACCCCACTTCGCCCATTAAATGTGGTGGGGCACCGCATAAAATAATGTATTTAGCCATTGATTATTGGCGGAAGCAAGGTATCTTGGATAAGTGCAATGTACAGTACTTATCTGGTGGAAGCATTATTTTTGGTGTAAAGGAGTATGCCGCTACACTTAATGATGTGGTAGCCAAAGGCAATATAAAAACTAATTTCAGCGTAAATGTAGTAGAGGTAGATGCTACTAATAAAACGGTGTACTACCTTCAAAAAAATGCCAGTGGCGTTGAGGAGCGCAAATCAATGCATTTTGATATGCTACATGGCGTACCACCACAATCAGCCCCAGACTTTATAAAACATTCCTCTTTGGCAGACCCTAATAATCCTTATGGATATGTAGAAATAGACAAACACACCTTGCAACATACCCGTTATTCAAATATATTTGCATTAGGCGATTGCATCAATGCCCCTTGTAGCAAAACCGGAGCAGCCATCCGTAAGCAAACTCCCGTAGTTGTTCAAAATGTAATGGCTGTACTGGCAAGTCAAAAACCAGAATCCTCCTACGATGGGTATAGTGCTTGCCCCATCCCGACTGAATATGGCAAATTGATGCTCGCTGAATTTGATTATAGCAATATTCCTAAAATGACGTTCCCCTTTGATCAAGCAAAACCTCGCTGGACGATGTGGTTATTAAAAACAAAGGTTTTGCCTTGGCTATATTGGAATAAAATATTAAAAGGGAAAGCCTAAAAAATTCAGTTGTGTAACTTTAGTAGCTGTAAATACAGAAGCCTTACCCTAACTTTGCAGTAAAAAATAAATTTAAAAACATGAAAGTAGAACAAATTTATACCGGATGTTTGGCACAAGGTGCTTACTACATCACGTCAAATGGCGAAGCTGCCATCATTGATCCCCTGCGCGAAACACAACCATACATTGACCGCTTGGAGAAAGACCGTGTGAAACTCAAATACATTTTTGAAACACATTTTCACGCAGACTTCGTGAGCGGGCATCTGGATTTGAGCAAAAAAACAAATGCACCCATAGTTTACGGTCCAACGGCACAGCCAGAATTTGAGGCGATTGTAGCAGCAGATAATCAAGTTTTTGAAATAGGTAGTGTGAAAATCAAAGTATTACATACACCGGGACATACATTGGAAAGTTCTTGCTATTTGCTCATTGACGAAAACGGAAAAGAAACAGCCCTGTTTAGCGGCGATACGCTTTTCTTAGGCGATGTTGGTCGCCCCGATTTAGCACAGAAAGCCGCCAATATGACGCAGGAAGAATTGGCAGGTTTACTTTACGAAAGTTTGTATAACAAAATTTTACCTCTGGCTAACGACATTACCGTTTATCCGGCACACGGTGCTGGCT
>JAGOHC010000119.1 GCA_017996375.1 Saprospiraceae bacterium
TCATTACTATTTGTAATCACCATTATTTATTCATCACAAGCACAAAAAGTGGATACATTAAGTTACAGCATCGGTGTCGTATTGGCACAACAATTAAAACAAAAAGGAATTGACATCGCCAACATGGCGGATTTCCAAAAAGCAGTTTCTGATGTTTTGAAAAACAACCCGCTATCAATAGAAGCACAAAAAGCTACCGACATTTTTAATTTGCACGCGCGCGCGCAATCTGAAAAAGTAAATCAAATACGTAAAGACGAAGGTGCAAAGTTTTTAGCCGAAAATGGCAAGCGCAAAGGCGTAGTAACAACGGATAGCGGATTACAATATGAAGTAATGAAGGAAGGCACTGGCGCATCGCCAAAAGCTACAGACAAAGTTACAGTTCACTATCATGGTACACTAACGGATGGTACAGTGTTTGACAGTTCCGTACAGCGTGGGCAAACGATTGACTTTCCGCTTAATCAGGTAATTCCGGGTTGGACAGAAGGTTTACAATATATGAAAGAAGGTGGCAAAACGAGATTCTACATTCCGTATAATTTGGCGTATGGCGAAAGAGGTGCTGGTGGCATAATTAAGCCATTTTCTACCTTAATTTTTGAAGTAGAATTATTCAAAGTAAATTAATCGTTTTTCAAAAATACTTACCGAAAAGAGGCTGACACTCGCCTTTTTTCGGTATTTTTATTTTAGAAACTTTTACTATGCTTCATACTAACAACGTCACGTTCAGCTACACAAATAATCGCACTTTTTTCTTTCCAGATATTAATTGCCAATCGGGAGAAACCATGTTGCTATTAGGAAATTCGGGTACAGGAAAAACAACGTTGATGCATTTAATTGGCGGATTGTTGCAACCGAGCAGTGGCAATATTAAAATTAATTATACAGACATCACTCGACTTTCTGCAACTGCATTGGATAGATTCAGAGGGAAAAATATCGGTATTGTTTTTCAACAATCACATTTTGTACAGGCACTTAGCGTGATAGAAAATTTACTGCTCGCGCAGCAACTTGCAGGATGCAAAAAAGATGAACAACTCATCCGACAATATCTAACTCAGTTACAAATTCTTGATAAGCTGAACAGCAAAACCAACCAGCTAAGCATCGGCGAACAGCAGCGCGTGGCTATTGTGCGAGCTGTTATTCAACAACCAAAGTTAATCCTCGCCGATGAACCAACCTCCGCTTTAGATGATGTTAATTGCCAAGAAGTAGCTACGCTTTTATCGCAGCAGGCTAACCAAATTGGTGCAGCTTTAGTGATAGTTACGCACGATGCTCGCCTAAAAAATAAATATGCAAATCATTTGTATATCAATCAATTAGTGTAACTTTTAGCATATTTGTACGGTAACGGCGATGCAAAGGCATAGAGCTGGTATTCACCACAATATCACCTGCTTTGACCACTTCCGATTGTTTCAAAATCTCATTTACGTCAGTGATGGTTTCGTCAGTTGTAGTAAATTTATCGTAGTAAAAACAATGCACACCCCAAACTAAATTAAGCGTTGCCAACATATACGGGCGGTCAGAAAAAATAAAAATCTTACAATCATTAGGGCGATAACTCGAAACCTTAAACGCCGTATAACCCGAGCTTGTCATACCCACAATCGCCTTTGCTTTTAACTCTTCTGCTGTGCGAGCAGCATTAAAACAAACCACATCCGAGAGAAAAGTACGCGACTTCGGGGAGGGTAATGGGTGTCTTCCTTCAAAAGAATCGTGCCGTTCTGCTGTTTGAATAATGCGATTCATCGCTTCAATAACTTCAACTGGATGCTTGCCTACAGAAGTCTCGCCACTCAACATAAGCGCGTCAGCACCGTCCAATACAGCATTAGCCACATCAGTAATTTCTGCTCGTGTAGGTGAAGGATTCGTAATCATACTTTCCATCATTTGGGTAGCCACAATTACCGGACGAGCACGTTGTATGCACTTTTGAATAATCATTTTTTGTACAATCGGTAAGCGTTCCATCGGTAACTCCACCGCCAAATCGCCACGAGCAATCATGATTGCATTGGAGGCTTTAATTATTTTATCAATGCGTTCAATAGCCTCAGGTTTTTCAATTTTAGCTATCACTTTTGCCTGATGTCCTTTTGCTTCAATTCGCCGAATTAAATCTTTTACATCCTTTGCGGAGCGAACAAACGAGAGTGCAATCCAATTAACAGGTTGTGTTAAAATAAATTCGAGGTCATCTCTATCCTTTTCAGTAAGTGCAGGCAGTTTCACGTTTGTATCGGGCAGATTCACCCCTTTGTTAGATGAAAGTACGCCGCCATAAATCACCTTTAGTTTAACCTTATCTTTTTTATTTGTTTCGGCAACCTCAAAAACTAATTTTCCGTCATCCAAAAGTACGCGCTCCCCTACTTCTACGTCTTCGGCAAAATCTTCATAACTCATGTAAATCTTTTCTTTAGTACCAATACATTCTTCATTTACAAAAGTTACAATATCGCCCGATTTGAGGTCAATGCCATTGTTTTCAATCTTACCTACACGCAACTTCGGACCCTGCAAGTCTGCTAAAATACTGACGTGCGTATTATATTTTTCATTAATATACGAAAGGTGGTCAATTACTTTTTTATGTTCAGCGTGCGTGCCGTGTGAAAAGTTAAGTCGAAAAACTGTTACTCCTACTTGTGTAAGTGCTAAAAGGTTTTCATACGAGCTGGATGCGGGACCAACCGTGGCAACTATTTTCGTATTACGTTCTATAAAATTTGATTGCATTATTGTTAATTTGTCGTAAAGTTATAAATACTTAGTGTAATATCAACACTATACAATTACAATTTTTAATATTTTAGCATGGAGAACTACACCAATTATTTGATAAACGAAAGCAGTCCGTACTTGTTGCAACATGCACACAACCCAGTTAATTGGTATCCTTGGGGAGAAGCTGCGCTACAAAAAGCGAAACAAGAAGACAAACCAATTTTGGTTAGCATTGGGTATGCTACATGTCATTGGTGCCATGTTATGGAGCACGAATCATTTGAAGATGAAAGTACTGCACAAATAATGAACGACCGGTTTGTTTGCATTAAAATTGACAGAGAAGAGCGTCCCGATTTGGATGCTATTTATATGCAAGCCTGTCAAATATTCAATGGCTCGGGTGGATGGCCTCTCAACTGTTTTCTTACGCCTGAAGGCAAACCTTTTTTTGCTGGTACATACTATCCACCACGACCAGCATACCAACGTCCGTCGTGGCAACAAGTGTTAATCAGTTTAAGTGAAGCCTACCAACAAAAACGGGGATTAGTGATGGAGCAATCCGAAAAATTTATACAACTCATCCAACAGTCAGAGAATAACTTCATTGATTCGACAAATAATGCAGCATTACCGATTTCTATAATAGATGATATTTTTTCGGAGTTAAAAGCGCGTTACGATGATGAAAATGGCGGCTTCGGGAGTGCACCAAAATTTCCGAGTACGATGGCATTACAGTACTTTTGTCGCTATTATTTTTACAAAAATTCTTCAGAGGCTTTACACTTTGCAACACATACTTTAACGCAAATAATTCGTGGTGGTATTTATGATCAATTAGGGGGTGGCTTCGCCAGATATACCGTTGATGCAGCATGGTTTATTCCACATTTCGAAAAGATGTTATACGATAACGCATTAATTATCAACATATTATGCGACGTATATAAAATAACAAAAAATGAAATTTATAGTAATGCTATACGAGAAACATTGGATTTCGTTGCCCGTGAAATGACTGATTCCACCGGACTTTTTTATTCTGCAATAGATGCGGATTCAGAAGGCATTGAAGGCAAATTCTATACTTGGCAACAGGAAGAGATCAATGAAATATTGGGAGACGATGCCGCATTTTTTTGCTCACAAATGGGTGTAGTCCCTGATGGAAATTGGGAGCATACCAATATCCTTTTCCGAACAGATGCTTACGTAGAATCGGAGCGTTTGCAGCAATGTAAGCAACTGCTTTTTCAAAAAAGAGAAAAAAGAGTCCGACCTATTTTAGATGATAAATCACTCTTAGATTGGAATGCGTTGATGGTTACAGCCTTCGCTAAAGCCTTTCAAACAATAGGCGATGAAGCATATAAACACATTGCAGTGAATGGTATCGAACAAATGTTATTACACTTCCGCAAAGGTGAAATTTTATACCACACTTATAAAAATGGTATTGCTAAACAGCCTGCATTTTTGGATGATTATGCCAATCTGATTGAGTCAATTTTATGTGTATATCAAATTACAGAAAACCATCAACTATTGAAACAAGCACAAGCATTGACGCAGCAAGCAATTACCTTATTCTATGACGAATCGGATGGGTTGTTCTTTTTTGCTTCTAAAAATCAAACGGACAATATCATTCGCAGAAAGGAAGTAACTGACAATGCTACGCCTTCCGGTAACGCTACAATGTGTAAGAATTTGCGTTGTTTAGGGTGTTATTTACATATACCGGATTATACCGCTATGGCTGACAAAATGCTAACAGCTACCCAGCATGCGATGATGAAATATCCAACAGCTTTCGGAAAATGGGCGTGTAATGTGTGGGCTTATTTTTACTCCATAAATGAGGTCAGTGTTGTTGGGTTAAATGCTTTTGAAAAGTTGATTGCGCTCCAGCAAGCGTATTTGCCAGACACAATTTTTTCGACTACAACAACTACCGTTGAAGATGCCGCCTTTCCATTATTACTTGACAAATACGCCGACCCCGATGCTGCAATTTATATTTGTCGACAGTTTGCCTGCCAAGCTCCAACGGAAAATGTCGCGGAGGCATTAGCTATATTACAATCAACAAACAGTAAGTTATAATATGAAACCGCATCTGTAATTTTCGGTTATACCTGACACCAAAAAATATTTTTATCTTTGGCTCTTGCTCTTTACAAACAAAAAGTAGCCGCAACAAATATATTTTACAAAACAGCAACTATGCAAAATAAGATAGATATACTAAACTCTAAAGTAGCTTTGGCACAACTTGGTGGTGGACAAAAGCGCATTGACAGCCAGCATAAAAAAGGAAAACTTACTGCACGCGAGCGCATCCATTTTTTGTTAGATGAGGGCTCTTTTGAAGAAATAGGTATGTTGGTGCAACATCGCAACTCCGATTTTGGTATGGCGGAACAGCAGTATTTAGGCGATGGTGTCATTACTGGTTACGGCACAATTAATGGTCGCTTAGTTTATGTTTTTGCACAAGATTTTACTGTTTTTGGTGGTGCACTTTCAGAAACACACGCCGAAAAAATATGCAAAGTAATGGACTTAGCCATCAAAAATGGTGCTCCTTTTATTGGCTTAAATGATTCGGGTGGAGCACGTATTCAAGAGGGTGTAAATTCATTGGGTGGTTATGCCGATATTTTTTACAGAAATGTAAAAGCTTCTGGCGTGATTCCTCAAATATCTGCAATTATGGGTCCTTGCGCTGGCGGAGCGGTATATTCTCCGGCTATGACAGACATAGTTTTAATGGTTGAAAATACTTCCTATATGTTTGTAACCGGACCCAACGTCGTAAAAACCGTTACCAACGAATCCGTCACCTCCGAAGAGTTGGGTGGAGCACATACTCACGCTTCTAAATCTGGTGTGACGCATCTTACCGCCGAAAATGATATAGATTGTATCGTTCAAATAAAAAACTTGTTAAGTTATATTCCACAAAATAGTACCGAAAAAACACCGATGCTACCTTACACTTTGGGTGAAGAATATCGCGAACAACTTATGCACATCATTCCCGAAAACGCCAACCAACCTTACGATATGCGTGAGGTAATTACAGGCATTATGGATGATGTTTCTTTTTTTGAAATTCATAAGGAATACGCCGAAAACATCGTTGTAGGATTTGCTCGTTTAGCCGGAAAAAGCGTGGGCATAGTAGCCAACCAACCGATGAGTATGGCTGGAGTATTGGATGTAAACAGTTCTAAAAAAGCAGCGCGTTTTGTGCGTTTCTGCGATTGCTTCAATATCCCTTTGTTGGTGCTGGTAGATGTTCCTGGGTTTTTGCCCGGCACCGACCAAGAATGGAATGCTATCATTACAAATGGTGCAAAACTATTGTATGCTTTCAGTGAAGCAACAGTACCCCGCGTCACCGTTATTACACGCAAAGCCTACGGTGGTGCTTACGATGTGATGAACTCCAAACACATTGGAGCAGACCTGAATTTTGCTTGGCCTACCGCAGAAATTGCTGTGATGGGTGCAAAAGGTGCATCAGAAATTATTTTCAAGAAAGAGATAGAAGAAGCCGAAGATAAGGCTGCCAAATTAGCCGAAAAAGAAGCTGAATACTCGGATCTGTTTGCAAATCCTTACAAGGCTGCTGCACGAGGTTTTATTGATGAGGTGATACTGCCTTCAGAAACACGGCGCAAATTAATAAAAGCTTTTGCAATGTTATCCAATAAAAAGGCAGCTTATCGTCCACGCAAGCATGGAAATATTCCGTTGTAACGTATTTTGCGTTATACCATATTATCACAAAAAATTAACTTTGCTTTGCTTACCTTTGTTGTCCGTAAGTATAAAATATCCTTCAAACCATAACAACAACTATGCTGTACGGCACTACATTTCACCAGCAATATCAAGCAAATTACTACAAAGGAAAAGTCCGAGATGTTTATTCTATCGGTGATAAGTTAGTAGTGGTATCTACTAATCGCATATCTGCTTTCGACCATGTTCTGCACGAACCGATACCATACAAAGGACAGGTGTTGAACCAAACGGCAGCACATTTTTTGCACGCAACTGCAGATGTTGTCCCAAATTGGCTGTTGTGTACGCCTCATCCTAACGTTTCAATCGGGTGGCGTTGCCAGCCATATAAAATAGAAATGGTCGTGAGGGGTTATCTGAGTGGTCATGCTTGGCGCACTTACAACCAAGGTATTCGTACGCTTTGCGGTGTTATGCTGCCCGAAGGATTGCAAGAAAACGACCGCCTCCCAACGCCAATCATTACACCTACCACCAAAGCACCTGCAGGACACGATGAGGACATTTCGCGCACCGAAATTATTGCCAATGGAATCGTTGCCGAAGCCGAATATACCAAATTAGAAGAATATGCCTTAGTCTTATTTGCACGAGGAACCGCTATGGCTGCCGAGCGTGGTTTGATTTTGGTAGATACCAAATATGAATTTGGCAAAAAGGATGAACAAATTATGCTGATTGATGAGATACATACACCAGACAGCTCCCGTTATTTTTTGACAGAGGGTTATTTGCTACGACAATATCGCGGCGAAAAGCAGCAGCAATTATCTAAAGAGTTTGTGCGAGAATGGTTGATAGCTCATAATTTTCAAGGAAAAGATGGGCAAGCTATGCCGCATCTACCCGCCGATTTTATAAAAGAAATTTCTGAACGGTACATCCAACTATATGAAAAAGTTACAGGCAATACTTTCGTAAAACATGACGGCTCGCCACAACAAATAGAAGCCGCTATTTTTGCTTCACTTTAATAAAATTTTCGGTGCTCGCCAAATATCGGCTGTGCTAAATCTTTTTCAGACAATGTTGCATCTGCTAAAGGTATGTGCCAGTTGATATTTAGCGTGGAGTCATTAAATAGTATTCCGCCTTCATGTTGTTTGCTATAAAAATTATCACACTTATAAAAAAACAAAGCTGTTGGCGATAATACCACATATCCGTGTGCGAAGCCGCGTGGCACAAAAAATTGTCGCTTATTAGTTTCGTTTAACAAAATGCTGTACCATTCGCCGTAGGTAGCAGAATCGGGACGAATATCCACAACTACATCTAATACTTCTCCTTGAATGACACGCACCAGCTTTGCTTGTGCCATTTCGCCAACTTGATAATGCAATCCACGCAATACGCCATAAGTCGAAAACGCTTGGTTGTCCTGCACAAAATTTGCATCAATGCCACCAGCGGCAAAAGTGTTGAAGTTATAACTTTCATAAAAATAGCCGCGCTCGTCTTCCCAGACTTGCGGTTCAAAAATTTTTAATCCTTCAATGTGTGTATCTATAATTGGCATTATGAAACTATTATGTTATATAGTGGGCAGCAAAGATAAGCAATGTGCCTTACGCTGCTTATACAT
>JAGOHC010000120.1 GCA_017996375.1 Saprospiraceae bacterium
TGCCTACACTATGCGGCACCAATCCGAGTGGTACATCGCTGAGTGGCAATGTGTTAACGGTAGGAGGAACGGGTACGCGCACCGTAACGGTGTGTTTGACACGCTCAACGGCTACCGAGTTAAGCCTTGCAGCATCTGACACGACGAGTTTGATTTCTTCCAATCTTCAGGTATACTATCCTTGTGATCCGGCTATGCAACGCTTTTTGGCTGTGTCCAGCGAAACTTCGCCTTATGGAGAAGTTTGCGGAAAATGGACAGCCGCCGTCTGCACGCCAACTCCCGACATTGCGCTGCCTTGCAATGGCACAAGCGCACCAACCAGCTACGATTTGCCCGATGCCACAGATGGCTCTACTTGGTCATTGCTATATACTCCTTCGGGAACAAGTGTTTCCATTGACCCCACAACAGGCCTTATCAGCAACCTATCTACTGCTGGCGATTATGTGGCTATATTGGGCGGCGGAACTTGCCTCGATACCGTTCACATTGTTCAGCCTGCTTGCAACTTGCCTTGTCTTTGCTATCAGGCAGCACAAGAAGGTTATGCCGATTTTAGCGATTTCGGTACAATTATTGTAAGGTTTAGTTTGCAACGCTGGGATCTCGAGAGTCTAAAATCCTATTTGTTGTGATGAAGTGATCATATTAAAAAATATTTTTAAAAATGAAAAGAATTAATTACAAAACTTCCGCTAGTAGTGGAAACCGAGACCAAAGGAGTAAATCGAAGGTCAAAGGCTCTACAATTTGGATTTCAGTGATCTTTTTTATGGTTATGTTGCTATTTGGTATTACGGCTAATGCCCAGTCAGGTGGCTGTATTCCACTAGCTTGTTATGCCTTGCATGAAAATCCAGATGATCCTAATCCTGGATTTCCCTTTTATAAAAATATAGGAGGAACATGGACTCATGTTTGTAACATTATGGCCGCCATACCTGAAATTGATGCGATGGTAGTTAAGGGAGATTCTATCTTCTTATTTAATCATACTCAAGTGTGGGTATACGTCGAGAGTAGTGGTACTTGCTCGGCAACTGCTATTGGTAGTTATGGCGGTGAACTTACTGCGGTAGAAGGCGCAGCCTTGGATTTAAAAACAGGAACCATTTATATCCACAGCGGTGATCAGATATGCAAAATGAATAAGCAAACAGGTATGGCATATGAATGTCAAACTATTCTAACCCCAGAAAACGCACCATTAGGCTTTGATATGGCTGATTGGCGTGCAGAAGATGTCGCATTAAACCCTTGTAATGGAACATTCTATATGTCTGGATCTGTAAATAATGGAGTGTCAGATCATATTATTACATGGGACCCTCTTACAATGACCTCAAATTGGATTGTTGAATTGGAAACTGTAGGGGGAGCTGGTGGAAGTGCAGATGGCTTATCTTTCAATTCTTGTTGTGAGTTAATGAGCTCGGACTCAGAAAATACTTATTTGGTTAATCAACAGACAGGATTATTAACTCCAGCGGACGAAGTAACCTCGAGTACTGTAGATTTAGAAGCTTTTGATTGTTTGGTGCCGCGGCCTCCCTTAGTCAATGATGATTATATAACTGATACTTCGTGCATCTTACCGACATGTTACTCACTTGCACTAAAGGCAAATGATGAAGATATGGATACTCAAATGGGATTATACGATGTTACCATTTTACTCGCACCCCTGGGGTGGACTTATAATATTTTAGACCAAGTATTAGGGTTAGTGGAGTTCTGTCCCCCTATAGGTATTTCGGATGGGACATATATTTTTGAATATACTTTATGTAAGATTACACCTTGCTGTTCTAACGATGCTACTTGTTCGGCGAATGCCTCTATTGTTATTACCCTCACAAATTGTAATATTGTACCCTGCACCCTCACCGTCACCAGTGCCACCCCCACGGCCTGCGACCCCGCCACCAACACCTACAACCTCGCCGTAGAGGTAACCTACGCCAACCAACCTACGGGAGATATTACTATCAATGTAGGCGGTACTAACTATAACTTCACGCCTGACGGTACTAGCCCCGATACTTATACCATACCAAATTTGATTAGCGATAGTACACAAAATATTCAAGTATCGGCTACGTTTGTGGGTGATGCGACTTGTACGAATACTTTGGTTGCTTATGACGCGCCTGCACCATGCCTTGACAACTCTGGTTCTGGTGGGTCAGATACTTGTGCGATAACTATTACACAAAATGTACAGTCCACTTGTAACGATAATGGCACGAATAGCATCACTTCTGATGATTATTTCACCATTACCGTTAATGCCGATGGTACTACCACAGGTGGTAGTTATGAGGTAGTGGTGGGTGCTGCTGCCGATGGTACGGGCGGCAACATTCTCAATAGCGGGGGAACACTTTATGGTACACCTATTACAGTAGGTGGAACAGGTATTTTCAACGCAGATGGCGTTTCTACTTACACAATCACAATACGCGATAGTGCAGACGATACTTGTAAGGCGACTTTTACTACAACGCCTGTTAGTAGTTGCTCCAGCGGATGCCCTACTGCTCCGTGTGTTGAACTAATATTAATGAAATTGTAGTAATAAACATGATTTGATGGTGTTTACTAGGGCTGCTTGTATAAAGGGCAGCCCTTTTTGTTTGGATGCAGCAGAAAAAGCACATTTTACATTAGTGTAAACAGCTTACAATCAGCATGTTGCGATATGTAAAAGTATGAAATAATATTATTTCCAAAATCGCAGGATAGCTACTTCGGCGAGTAAAAATAGAAGCACAGCCATGATGCAGTATCGCCATAATACTATGCCTTGGTTTTGTTCGCCAATCATGGCAGTAAAATTTGCTTGGGCATTTGCCGCAATTACCTTCATTCTACCGCTGGTTATCGACTCCAATTCTGTTGGTGTAAAGTATGCTAAATTGGATTCCTTGCGGTCGTAATTATACGCAAATCTGGCTAAGGTACTGTCTTGATTTAGGAATAATCGGTAAAATCCGGCATCTGTTATTTGCTTATAAGGGTGCAATAATAATTTCGACCCCACACTCTGTTGTTGTGGAATAAACTCCTCTTTTTTACCTTGCATTTTATATACAGATTCTTTCAAGCGAGCAATATTTTCGGTTTCAATAGATTCATCAACACCAATGGTATAAGCAATTGTTGGTTCTTTACCGGAGGCGATAGCCATTTTAAATAACATAGGCAGAAATATCTCACCATTTTTAGCTAAATCATTATAAGTGTCGTTGAGTGGAGCTGCCGACACATAAAAATTACCCGCGCCATAAGCCGTTCTACTCAAAAATACGTTACCATCGCGATAAGTCATTAGTGCCTCCGATGAACTGAGCAGCTTAAAATTTCCCTTTGTTTTGGGTAGTCTTAAATTCGTAGTTTTTCCATCAAAAACATTTTTAAAAACATATCCTTCGGTGTTAATTGATGCTACTTCTCGTGCTACTGACTCGAATGTGGAGATGCTTCCGGCTTGTATATTTTGCATTAAATTGCGGTAGGTTGCCTCATCGCCAGCAGCAGCCGGAAACAACAATACATTGCCTCCGTTGTTAATATATTGCGATAGCTCCGATGCCAAACCACTCGAAATTGTATTGACTTCATTTAATATTATCAAATTATAATTAGCGAGCTTTGAATAATCCAAACTACGGCTTTGAGCATTTGTAGCTTTTAGTAATTTGGTAGCTGCAAAGGAGGCATCTAAGTATTTATTACTGTTTAACTCATTAATAATCAACACATTAATTTGCTGTTCGACATTAAATGAAAAAAAATACCTGTCATCAAATTGGATAGGATAATCTGTAATGGCGAGTTCTGCCTCTTGCCAACCTGGGCGCAAAATGCTCATCATAACGGTATCCGTAACGCTGCTGTTTGCAGGAATGGACATTGTACCGACAGGTTTTTCTTGCCCATCATATTTTAGTGTGAGGCGGACATTATCGGCAGGTTGATTGCTATAATTTTTCACTTTTACCGTTAGTCTGTTTACTTGGTTAAGCAATTGGACGGGCGTGTCAAACCAACATGAATCTATGCTTACATTTTTTTCTTGAACCGCCTGAAGCGGAATGAGGTGCACAGCTACGGTCGTGTCTTTATAGGTTTGAATATCAGTAATATTTTTTTGAAAATCTGAAAGAATATAGCTTTCCTTCTGCTCCATTTTTCCAGAAAACAGCGCCTGTTTTTGTCGTGTCAGTACCTTTGAAAGTTCTTTAACCGTAGGAGAAGGTTGAACTTCATCAATATAATTGAGTGCATCCTGTTTGCTGACTAAACGCTGGTGGCGACCCTCAAAATCATTTGTCAAAATCTGGAATTTATCATTCTCGCTATACGCCTGAACAATTTCGCGTGAGCGTTGTTTTGCCTTTTCGAGCAATTTAACATCTTCGCTTAACGCACTCATACTAAACGAGTTATCAATAAAAATACTAACTGCCGCATTGCTCTTTTTAACTGCCGCACCTTGTGGCAAAAAAGGTTGTGCAAATGCGAATATTAAAAACAAAAGTGATAGCAAACGCATCGCTAACACTAACCATTGTTTGATGCGGGAGCGAGAGGAAGTTTCCTCTTTTAACTCTTTTAAAAAACGGACATTGGTGAAATACACCTTTTTGAATCGGCGGAAATAAAATAAATGGATAATTATCGGTATTGTTAATGCACCTAAGGCAAACAAAAATGCTGGATATAAAAATGACATAATCGTAATTGCAAATTTTGAATACAATACGCATAAATTACACAATTTGTTATTTACTACACATAATAAAATTTCATTTATCCCGCGTGTGAAATTTGCATCATATTACATTTATTCCATATATTTGTGGTTCGGCTCGGCTCTCACATTAAGAAACTTCTACGAATTTACCGTTTTCTATTTCAGTGCATCCTTTTACTAAGTTGTACGCAATCAGATATTTATGTATTCATAATTTAACTATATTTGGCGTTATTCTTGTGTATCTGAATGTAACTTTATGAATAATAATCAAGAGAATTTGATACTAATTTAATAAAAAAAATTATAATACGAATGGCAAAAATTTTGATTGTCGATGATGAAAGCCGTATTCGGCGCTCGCTACGCGAAATATTAGAATACGAAAAGTATGATATTGACGAAGCAGAAGACGGATTAGAGTGTATCGAAAAAATCAAAGCTGGCAGCTATGATGCAGTTCTTATGGACATTCGTATGCCTCGCATGGATGGCATTGAGGCACTATCAAAGTTATTAGAAATAAATAGCGACTTGCCTATTATCATGATTTCTGCAAACAGCGATATTGATACCGCAGTAAGTACGGTACGCAAAGGAGCTTACGACTTCATTTGCAAGCCCCCCGACATACATCGCCTGCTCATTACTGTACGCAATGCGTTAGATAAAAACAGCCTCATCGTTGATAAAAAAGAATTAGCTTGGAAAGCCTCAAAGTATAAAACTCCCGAAATTGTTGGAGAGTCTGAGCCTGTGATGAAAGTAAAATCTATCATACAAACTGTTGCTCCTCACACAAACACGCGTGTTATGATTACCGGTCCAAACGGATGTGGAAAGGAATTAGTGGCACGCTGGATTCACGAGTTAAGCCCCCGTGCAAAAAAACCATTGGTAGAAGTAAACTGCGCTGCCATACCTTCTGAATTAATTGAAAGTGAATTATTTGGACATAAAAAAGGTTCCTTCACTGGTGCTTTTGCTGACAGAATCGGCAAGTTTGAAGAAGCCTCTGGCGGAACACTCTTTCTTGACGAAATTGGCGATATGAGCTTAGATGCCCAAGCAAAAGTGTTGCGAGCCTTAGAAAGCGGGCGCATCACGCGCATTGGCGAAAACAAAGACATCAAAGTAGATGTGCGCGTTTTAGCAGCCACCAATAAAGATTTACAAAAACAAATTGAGCTGGGTAATTTCCGTCAAGATTTGTACTACCGTTTGGCGGTAGTACCCGTATATGTACCACCCCTACGCGAACGTAGTGGCGATATTCCTATGTTAGTGCAGCATTATATAGATGTAATATGCGAGGCAGAGGGCATTCCTACTTTCAGTATACAGCCTGCTGCTTTGCAAATATTACAAGGATTACCCTGGCACGGCAACATCCGCGAATTACGGAACGTCATTGAGCGATTATCCATATTTTGCCAAAATGAAGTAACCGAAGAAGACATCTACACCTACGTGACACCTTTCAGTATGGAAAGTTGATTTTTACGTAGAAAAATATTACTTTTGTAGCAAAGCACTAGAAAGCTCGTCTGAAAATGGCGGGCTTTCTTGCGCTTCAGCACATATTTAGTTTAATAATTAAAATTTTCAATCGAAATTATGAGTGCAACTGAAAAAAATCATGTTCGTAAAAATAGAAAGCAGTGGGATAAAATAAAAGGTGAAAACTCTTGGACGATGTTCAAAGTATTATCCGAATTCGTAGAAGGTTTTGAACGACTTAACAATATTGGCCCTTGCGTTTCCATATTCGGGTCTGCCCGAACAAAACCTGAACACCCATATTACAAATTAGCCGTAGACATTGCCCGCCGTATGACGGAGGAAGGCTTCGGCGTTATTACAGGCGGCGGCCCCGGTATTATGGAAGCTGCCAACAAAGGTGCTGCACTCTACGGTGGAACATCGGTAGGTTTGAACATAGACTTGCCGTTTGAACAAAACCACAACCCCTATATTGATTTAGATAAAAGTTTGAATCATCGCTTCTTCTTTGTTCGCAAAGTAATGTTCGTAAAATACGCACAAGCGTTTGTGGTGCTGCCTGGTGGCTTCGGCACAATGGACGAACTTTTTGAAGTACTGACGCTTATTCAAACAAAAAAAATCACTCCCGTACCCGTAATATTAGTAGGAACAACTTTCTGGTCGGGGTTAAAAAATTGGATTATCAGCTCTATGTTAGAACAAGAAAATAATATTAATCCGGACGACCTTAACCTCATTCCTATCACGGATGACCCCGAAGAAGTAGTTAGGCTAATTAACGACTTCTACTCGCCAACCAGCGAAGAACACAACAAGTTGAGCCCGAATTACGAACTATAATACTTGATATTTATTGCCAAAATACTTGGTTATTCCGATAATTCACAATAACTTTGCGCCGTCAAAAACCTGATGTACCGTAGCGGTAGTATTCAGGTGTGTTTTATCATAAAAAATTTTGATTGCAATGCCAGTTAAACTTCGTTTATCGCGTAAAGGACGCAAAAAGAAACCTTTTTATCACATCATCGTTGCCGATTCTCGTTCACCACGCGATGGTAAATTTATCGAAAAAATCGGTTCGTACAATCCGCTTACTAAGCCAGCTACCATAGAAATTGACCGCGACAGGGCATTCTATTGGTTGATGTGTGGCGCACAGCCTACTGATACGGTACGTGCTATCTTACGCTTCAAGGGCGTAACTTACAAAAAACACCTACAATTAGGTGTACAGAAAGGAGCCATCACACAAGAACAAGCTGACGCTAAATTAGCGGCTTGGACTGAAGCAAAAGAAGCGAAAATTGCTACGCGCATCGAAAAAACTAAAGAGGACAAAAAAGACTTCCAAAAGTTAGTTTTCGGAAAACCGAAAGAAAAACCTGCACCGGCACCTGTTGTTGTAGAAGAAGTTATTGAAGAAGTTGCAGTAGCTGAAGAGCCGCTTGTAGAAGAAACAGTTGTCGTTGTTGAAGAAGTTGCAACTGCGCCAACGGTTAGTGAAGAGACTACGGCGACAGAAGAAACTGCTGCTCCGGAAGCTGAAGAAAAACCGGAAGAAGCTTAATCAAATTATTGTAATAGCAATCTATTATAATCTGATTTCAAAGTAATAAGAAGCTACTCGCAAGGGTGGCTTCTTATATTTTGGGCAAAGTGAAATTGAGCACGCGCCTTTAGTAGCTTTGATATATTATCTCATTCATGTATTGTTGGGCATTTACTGATGCACAACTTAGCCATAAGAGTATGGCTATTAATCGTATTTGGTAGTTCATACGTAATATTTTATCAGGTTAAATAATAATTTGGTGCTG
>JAGOHC010000121.1 GCA_017996375.1 Saprospiraceae bacterium
TTTCAATACTTCAATAAAGGCTTTTTGTGGCACTTCTACCTTACCAAATTGGCGCATTTTCTTTTTACCTTCTTTCTGTTTTTCTAATAATTTACGCTTGCGCGAAATATCTCCACCATAACATTTTGCCGTTACATCCTTACGTAGTGCGCCAATGGTTTCGCGAGCAATAACTTTAGCACCAACGGCCGCTTGTATTGGTATTTGAAACTGCTGACGCGGAATCAATTCTTTCAAACGTTCGCACATTCTGCGACCAACTTTTTCGGCTTTGCTGCGGTGTACTAATGCCGAAAAAGCATCAACTACTTCGCCATTGAGGAGAATATCCATTTTAACTACATCAGTTTCGCGGTAGTCAATCATGTGGTAGTCAAAAGAAGCATAGCCTCGTGTGATGGATTTTAATTTGTCATAAAAATCAAACACAATTTCAGCTAACGGCATTTCAAAAAAAAGCTCTACGCGATGCTCCGTCAGGTAGTTTTGTTTCTTTAAAAAACCGCGCTTTTCCATACACAGACTCATTATTGAGCCAATGTATTCGGGTGTAGATATGATTTGTGCTGCAATATACGGTTCATCAATATGGTGCAATGTAGTGGGGTCGGGCAATTCCATTGGTGTATTTACTAACACAGCTGCTGTGGGGTCTTTAGTTTTGTACGCAAAATAACTTACGTTAGGGACAGTAGTAATTACTTCCTGATTGAACTCGCGCGAAAGTCGTTCTTGTACAATTTCGAGGTGCAACATTCCCAAGAATCCGCAACGAAAACCAAAGCCCAAAGCCGCCGATGATTCTGTTTCAAAAACTAACGAAGCATCGTTGAGTTGCAATTTTTCTAAGCTGTCGCGCAAGTCTTCAAAATCATCGTTATCAATCGGGTAGATACCGGCAAATACCATTGGCTTCACTTCTTCAAAACCTTTAATAGCTTCCCCCTTTCGGGCAACGTGTGTAATGGTATCGCCAACTTTAATTTCTTTAGAAACCTTTATACCCGTAATGATGTACCCCACGTTGCCTGCGCCAAGTTCGGGCTTCTCTACTAAGTTCATTTGTAGGATACCAATTTCGTCAGCATCATACGCTTTTTCTGTATTTACAAATTGTACCTTATCACCTTTTTTTATTGTACCGTTCAAAATTTTAAAATAAGCGATTACTCCGCGAAAGGAATTAAACACCGAATCAAAAATTAATGCTTGCAAGGGAGCTTCAGGGTCGCCCTGAGGTGGTGGAATACGCCCAACAATGGCATTAAATATATCATCTACACCCAATCCGGTTTTTCCGCTTGCTTTTATAATGTCTTCTTTTTTGCAACCCAGCAGTCCGATAATTTGGTCAGACACATCATCAATATTCGCCGTATCCATATCACACTTATTAAGGATTGGGATAATCTCCAAGTTATGATCAACCGCCATGTAGAGATTAGAAATCGTTTGTGCCTGAATACCTTGTGTGGCATCTACTAAAAGCAAAGCCCCTTCGCACGCTGCTATGGACCGTGATACCTCGTAAGCAAAATCAACGTGTCCGGGTGTGTCAATTAAGTTGAATGTATAAGTTACACCATCGGTATGATGATAATACATTTGTACCGCATGGCTCTTGATGGTTATACCGCGCTCGCGCTCTAAATCCATATCATCCAACGCTTGGTCTTGCATATCGCGCTTGGATATGGTATTTGTGGTTTCTAAAAGTCGGTCAGAAAGTGTACTTTTACCGTGGTCAATATGTGCGATGACGCAGAAATTACGAATATTACGCATTTTTAAAATTAAATCTGTTAGAATTTCGACACTAACGAAAATACCACACCAAAATATAATTAGCGCCTGCTTTATTTTGATATATACATTTAAAAGACAAGCATTTAAATGCTATTTCTGTTTAGTACGACGCAAATTTCGCACAAAATTGTTTAAAAACAAACATCGCATCGTAAATACATAAAATCATGGGAAAGTTTGCCTAATTGTATAGAACAACCATTTTAAATAGCAAGAGGGTGGAAGTAAACTTCCACCCTCTTGTAAGAATTCTAAGTTATTTAAAATAATTTAAAATTACGGTCTTGACGGCAACGTAGGTAATGTAGGTGACACCGCATAACCATCAGCTGCAGCAGGTGTAGTTGGCAAAGTAGGTAATGTTACGTTTGCTGTACCCGTTCCACCAGTAACTTTTGTCATTGCTTTAATATCTAAAGCTAAGTCATTGAATTTTGCAAAATTTTTCATTTTGAATGTAAGTTAAATGTTAAAAAATTGAAATTACTATTGTATGGTGGGAGGAAAATAGTCTGATAAGTTAATTGTTGGAAGGAAATTATTAACTGAACTATGTCACAATATTACATGTATTTTGAAGGTTAATCAATACCCTATAAAAGGTATATTTGAAATATACCTTATTTATACTTCATAACCGCTTGAATTTGATTGTTCTAAGTTACTTTTTTAAATTTTTTAATAAAATACGAATACCTTTACGCTATAATTATTAAGTCAATTATTATACATGACAAAAGAACAACCTGAGTTGAGAAGTAAAAAAGTATCGGAATCCGAAACGATAATGACAGAAATGGTGATGCCTAACGATACCAACCCAATGGGTAATTTGATGGGTGGTAACCTGATGCGTTTGATGGATATTGTTGCCAGCATCTGTGCCGGAAAACATTGCGAGAAGCACGTCGTCACGGCATCGGTGGATCATGTTTCTTTTCAAAAACCAATTCCGTTAGGCGATATTATTACTATAAAAGCAACCGTTACGAGAGCTTTTAAATCATCTGTGGAAATTTATGTTGAAGTATATGTTGCAGACATAAAAGGAGGCAACCCACGCCGTAGCAATAGTGCATTCCTCACATTTGTCGGCTTGGATGATGAAACTAAACAACCTACCTTAGTGCCACAAGTGATTCCATTAACAAACGAAGAGATAAATTTATATGAAAGTTCTGCTCGCAGACGAGAGTTGCGCTTGATATTAAGTGGCAGAATTAAGCCTGAGGAGGCTACTGAATTGAAGTTATTATTTACACCAAAAACGGCTTCTTGAAAATATTATCTGCCGCTTCGGTCAATAAAGTTGCTGCCTGCTTGCTGTGCGCTGAACACCAACACGTCTTGTACATTAACGTGACTCGGGCGTGTAGCAATAAAGTAAATTGTTTCGGCAACATCTTCGGCTGAAAGTGGTTTGAAATCATCATAAATTCTTGCTTTTTCTGTATCGCCATCAAAACGAGTAAGTGCAAAATTGGTGTCCTCCGTATGCCCGGGTGCTACTTGGCTTACGCGAATATTGTGTTTATACAAATCCATACGCATTCCGCGCGTTAGCGCATCAACGGCGTATTTGGTAGCGCAATACACATTTCCATTAGGATAAATTTCTTTACCCGCAGATGAGCCTATGTTAATAATATGCCCTTTACGGCGTGCTACCATTAGGGGTGTAACCAACCTCGTCAGGTATAATAATCCTTTGATATTAGTATCTATCATTAGATCCCAATGTTCAATATTGCCTTCGTGGATGGGCGCTAACCCTTTTGCTAACCCCGCATTATTTATCAATACATCAATCTGCTTCCAATCATCGGGCAATGCCTCAATGGCGTTTTTCGAAGCACTAAAATAACGGACATCAAATGGGAGTATCTGCACATCGTTATCTGTGGCTTCAAAAATTGCTTGTCTGACTTTTTGCAATTTGGACTCGCTTCTGCCCGTAATAATAATGCGATGACCGTGTTGAGCAAACAAGGCCGCCGTAGCTTTTCCGATTCCGGAAGTTGCGCCTGAAATTAACACAGTGAGCTGTGTATCGGTGCTGCTTGGTGTGATGGTATTTTCTTTTACAACTGTTTTGATTGCATTTGTATTTTCGGGAGTTGGGGCTTCTGCAACGATAGGTTCTTCCGGATGAATTCTGAACTGTTTGTCGTTGTCGGCAGTTTTGAGAATCGGGTTTATAATAGTTGCCCTATCGTAATAATATGCTGCCTTTCGGCGATACCCTAACTCGTAATAAATCTGTGCTAAGTCAAAATTTGCCTTTGGGTGATTAGGCTTAACTAAGAGCGTTTTTTTGAGATAATCTATGGCTTTGAAAGGTTCATGTTTTTGTTCATTTAACAATAATGCATATTGGTATAACGCCTCGTAGTTGTGTGGATCTTTTTGGATAGCAATGCGCAAGTAATTGGCAATTTTATCAAAGACAATATTTTCCTGTTTTTGACTAAGGTTTGCCAATTTTGTATAAAATTCGCTGCTTTGGAGCTCAGGATCGTAGCTGGCAAATTTTTCGTAATAGTGCAACGTACGCTCGTTATTACCTAACTGTTCGTTGATATATCCTAATGTTTCGTACGCTGGTGCGAAATCGGGATGATAGCTCAACAACAATTTGAGCTGCCATTCGGCGGCATCGAAATTCTTTTTTTCGTAGGTCAATAATTTTGCATATAGGTAGCGCAATTTAATACTCGCAGGCAGCACAATTAAGCCATCCAGTAAAGCATGTAGTGCATTTTCGGTATCGTTATTTATAACTAATTCTTCAACATTATTTAAGATGGCTTTCTCCTTTTCAAGGTTTATTGTCAGCTCAGGCAAATCGTTAACTTCCGCTTTTTTCGGATAATAAATGATGGTTTCCTCATCTTCTTGAACATCCTCTTCGTCATCATCTGAATCAAAATTTGCTGCTTGAATTCGGAGATCGTCTTCGTATTCATTATCTATTATTTGATTTTCCAGATCCTCCTCAAAATCATTTTCTAAATCTTTCGACAACATCAAAGCATCTTCGTCAATTAAGTCTTCTTCAAAGGCTTCGTCATCGGCATAATCTTCATCAAAATATTGTTGTAAATTAGTCACCGGCACTTCAGTTTTTGTTTCTTCAGCCAGTGGTTGTGATATTGAATCATTTGTAGGTGAATAATACTCTGTTTTGCCCAACAATTCGTAAAAGTTTTTAAAATGATTCTCCGAAAGGTTTTTGTAATAATAATGTTGTGCTGTACGCAAATATTTCAAAAATTCGCCGACCTCAGCAGAGATGGACCGTACCACTTTCAACTCCGATTCGTAGGTTGCTAATTGTGTGGAATCAATGTGTTTTTTCTGTTCCTTAAGTTCAAAAAAATAATCCTGCCAATAGTTCATATATTGGATGACGTTACTCACTTTTTCTATATACGTGGGTACAATATCAAGCTTGTTGGTGTGTGGGTTTACACCAACGCCATCAGCGATAATAGGGATAAGCTGTTGTTGTGTGTCCAAGCGAATGAGCGCATTGAGAGCTTGGTACATACATTTTTTAGATTTGAGGAAATTGTCCGTAATGATAATCATCACTTTGCTATCCTGCTTGTCCAATGCATCAAGCAAGCCATGCTGAAATCCGGTAGCATCGCAAGGAGAAAGTTGAAAAGAAATGTCTGTTTTTTTGATATGTTGAGAAATATCAAGTACTAACTGCTCATTATCAATGCAATAAGCAATCAGCAAGTTTGCGACTTCGCTCATGGTATGTTTGCTTTATAACTAATTGTGTATCAAGCGGATTATACAGCTGCAAGTTCGTCAAAATAAAAATGATTGTCAAAAGTACACGTAGAATAATGCAGAAATTATACCAAATATGGTAGAATACATATTAAAGAAAAAGCCACTGACACCTTTGTCAGTGGCTAACCATTTTAATTATTCACCCTTTTGTTTATGAAAAAAACTTACTCTTTATTAATTATTAATTTTTTTGTAATTGGTAAGCCGTTTACATTAAAACTCAACCAATACAACCCACTCGGGCAATCTGAAACATCAACGCTATGAATCGTATCATTTATTGTGCCAAAGTCAATATTTCTTAATACTCTACCCAAGCCGTCGTACATCACAAAGGTAACTTTTTTATTTAGATAATTCAAAAAATTCAAATTAATTTTTTCAACAGTTGGATTTGGATAAACGAGTATATCATTATCAGAAATAACTTCGTCAAAACTTCTATAATTCACTTCCAAGCAGCCGATTGCCCAAATGATTGCGTTTTCAATTAGTCTCAATCCATTGCTATTCAATTTGAGCGCTGAACTGTCATTCAACATCAGTCCGACCCTGCGGTGTGGAGCAATAAGGTTTATCATCGGGTCGTATTTATCGTAAGCAAAAATTAATGCTTTATCGAAAATATTTGGCACGGTTGCAATTATATCAGCAGAAGCACTTGGCTTCCCAAAATTATAGTTTTGATTACTATTAAATATACCTATCGTTCCATTTTGCCCATTGGCAATAGGATGATTAGGGTTAGTACTTTGTACCTGAAAGGCAGTACCATAAACGCCATAATCGCTACCCAAAAGTTCACCGGTCATTTGTAAATCATCATATAACCATGCTTCCCAAGTGACTACCGGAACGGCGACATTTGTAAATTTAGTATTCACATAACCTGCTATTACTGAAGAACTTATGACTATCAAACTTGTGCCCTGTGCATCAACAGTTTGTACCAATGCATCTTTTTTAACAGTAACTTGTAAGCCTAAGGATTCCATGCGTTGTTTGATTAAAGCATCGGCTGCAGATAAATTGGTAGCATTTCCAACAACGAATAGTGCATTATTTGTACATGGCACTTCTTCCTCGCCACCACATTGTTTGTATGGTGCTAAACACTCGCTCGGTATGAGCGTGTAGGTGTCGCTGTCAGGGCGTTTCCAATAAATTGCTGCATGGTCTGCACCCGTTCCGTCTGAATGTAAAAGTTCGAGGTAATATTCTCTACCCGGAATCAACGTTATCGGAATAGTACGCTGCGTAGGGTATTTAGAAAATTCTAAAGGCTCGGTGCCTCCGGTAAGTGTGGCAATTTTTACTTTATGTTGTGGTTCAAAATTTGCACTGATGAATAAATCAACTTCCTTGTCGCCCGTTATAACAAACGAATACGCTCCAGCTACCGGAACACGCAAATGCCCGCGCCAACGCTCGCCAAAATAGTTACCAAAATTGTTTGGTGCTTGTGAAGTAGCAATTTGGTCTGTAGTGGTAGGGTTATCTGGATAAGAATTTATTGCAGTTAAATCATTGATACTACCGCTACCGCTAATATTTGTCCAAACTTCACGCAGCAAGCCACCCCATGGTGCAGGACACGGGTTGCCGTATTCAATATTTTCGGGACAATTTGCTACTGCCGCAAAATTTTCGGAAGGAATCAGCTCGCGGTTTGTGGTATTTGGCTTTATCCAAAAAACACTGAAAAAGCCATTACTCGCAGCTTGCTTATGCAATACTTGTATATAATAATCTTTATCGGCAAATAAATAGATTTGCGAAGAATTTTGAGAAGTATATTTGTTAAATTCAAATGCTGTAGTGTAACCATCAATGTATGCAATACGTGAGATGTTATTTTCAGAACCATCTGAACTCAAATATACATCAACATCAGCATCGCCAGTAACCGTAAAAGAATATATGCCCGAAACGCTTGGTCGCAAATAGCCAACAACACTTTCTCCAAAATTGTTGCCAACATTAGTTGAGCTTTGAAGTTGTGCAATATAACTTGTTGAATTCGGATTGTCTGGATAGTTATCATTCAGTGTAATTCTAGAAATATCCGTACCGCTAATATTGCTCCACACATCGCGGCGAAGGCTGCTAATTGGTGAGGGACAATCGTTCACTGCTCCATTTATTGTTGCTTCGCTAACGGTTATGGTACAACAAACACTTGCATTATAATTTTGTTGAACCTGACTTGGCGTTAATGCTTTTTTATAAATCGCTGCCAAATAGATTGTTCCTAACCAACTGTTATCGTTAGTCAATTCATTGCCGATAGCTAAAAAATAAGTTTCATTCCAATTCAATAAATTGCCTATACGCACACCTGTATATACATTTACACCATTGATGTAAATTTTTTCAATACCTGTTGCATTACGAGTATATACATAGTGTTGCAAGCCGG
>JAGOHC010000010.1 GCA_017996375.1 Saprospiraceae bacterium
GGATTTAAACAATGGCACTTACCGCCTCTCCCTCTGGCTTCCTGCTTCGCTACCATCCTACTGGTCAGTCGCGGGCTAAAGCCATGACAATCGATGCTGCTTACAATACGCCCATTGGCTATGGTGATGCAGTGATTCTTGATACCAATGGTACGATTACCGTTGGTACCGCAACCAATGACCTTATCGGCGTCTTCGCTGGTGTCCAGTACAAGGACTCCACTGGCAAGCCGACTTACTCCAAGCGCTGGCCTGGTGCTGTGTCTGGTGCTACTGAGATCGTTGCTTGGGTCTATGATGATGCTCTCAACGTCTTTGAAGTCCAGGTCGAGACTGGCGGTTCCGGATATGTTCAGGCCGCTATCGGTGCTCAAGCCGACTTGGTCGCGGGGGTTCCGAACGCTGTCACGGGTCAATCGACGATGGCTCTTGAAGCCACGATTGATGCGGCTGGTGCACAAGGCCAATTCCGTATTATTGGCTTTGGCTCTGATGGCGTCTACGATGCTACCCTCAACCCGTTCCCGACTATCTTGGTGCAGATCGCTCAGCATCAGTTCGTCTCTAACAAAGTAGGTATCTAAAATGGCCGGCACAGCAATGCGTAGTACCCAGTTCCGTTCCATCGTCGAGCCGATTCTCAATCAGCACTTCGATGGTGTCTATGATCAACGCACTGATGAGTATAAGGCAGTGTTCACTGAGGAGAATGGCATCAAGCGTGCTTACCACGAAGAAGTGGTCTTGTACGGTATGGGCGCGGCTCCAGTCCTTCCTGATGGTCAGGCTGTTACCTACGACGAGGGTGGTGAACTCTACGTCAAGCGTTACACCTACGACGTCTATGGTCTGGCTTTCGCCCTGACCAAAGTCCTCGTGGAAGATGGCGACCATATCCGTATGGGTTCAACCATGTCTAAGCACCTCGCTCAGGCCATGGACGAAACCCTGGAAACGGTCACCTGTAACCACCTGAACCGTGCCTTTACTTCGGGCTACAACGGTGGCGACGGTGTCCCCCTGATCTCCGCTTCGCACCCGGTTATTGGTGGCACCCAGTCTAACGTTCTGACCGCAGCTGCCCTGTCCCAGACTTCCCTGGAACAGGCACTGATTCAGGTTCGTCAGGCTCAAGATGCTCGTGGTAAGCGTATTCGTCTGACCCCGAAGCAGCTGGTCATTCACCCTTCCAACATGCTGACGGCTGAGGTTCTCCTGAACTCCGTCCTGCGTACTGGCACCAACAACAACGACCTGAACCCAGTGAAGTCCACTGGTCTCCTGTCCAAGGCTGTTGTCCTGTCGCGCATGACCTCTCCGACTGCCTGGTTCGTTCAGACTGATGCTCGTGATGGTTTGAAGGTTCTCTGGCGTCGTAAGCTTGAGAAAGCTATGGAAGGGGATTTCGAAACCGATTCGGTGAGATATAAGGCTACCATGCGCTTCGGCTCTGGTTGGACAGAATGGCGTTCAATGTATGGCAACGCTGGTGCGTAAGTGACTGATTTTTAAGCACTTTTTAATAATAGGTGGATTAATCTCCACCTATTATTTTGCGAATAAATTATATCACAGTTAATCGCTTTGATACAACTATTTAGCCAGTCTATGGTATAATACATATTTACTGGAGGAATATCATGGCATCAATTCAAACATGGATGAATAGGTTTAAAGTAGCTCATGGGGAGGTATATGATTATTCTAAATTCACCACAACAAAGTCTACTGAGCTAAGAACGATCATCTGCAGAATACATGGTGAATTTCAGCAAAACCCCTATAACCATGCTAAGGGTCATGGTTGTGATCAATGTGCTAAAATAGTTCGTGGTGGAAAGAAGAGAAAATCACATGATGAATTTATATCAGAAGTATCCAAACTTTATGGTGATTTGGTCTCATTTGAGAAAACTCAATATGTAACTTCACAGACCCCCATAATGGTTACTTGTAAAAAGCATGGTGATTTCATTACCTCTCCACATAACTTTAGAAGGGGAAAACTTGGTTGCCACTTATGCGCTGGTGATAATCGGGGGAAATACCCCACTCAACAACTCGAGTCTCAGAAAACAGCCGCACTCAGGATAGAGAAATCCAGGGAGTCTATTATCGACAAAGCCAGAAAGGTTCATGGCAATAGGTATGAATATGACTCTAAGTCATATACCTCTGCCAAGGTACCTTTCACGGTAATCTGTAAAGAGCATGGGCCATTTCAGGTTAGGTTAGGACATCACCTTAAGAGAGGACATGGATGTCCAATATGCGCTAACTCTACCTCTGCTGGGGAATATGCTATTGGTGAGTTTATAGAGTCCCTCGACATACCACTTGAGAAAAGAAACCGTGCTATCCTCTCTGGGAGGGAGATTGATATCTATCTACCAGACCAGAAACTTGGTATTGAGTTCAACGGGGCTTATTGGCATACTGATGACAAACTTCATAAGCTTAGCCTAAAAGATAAATGGCAACTCTGCCTGGATAAAGGGATAAGGTTAATTCATATCATACTAAAATCGTATTACAATGCACCCGACTTCATAATTAAAGTGCGGCAGCAACTAAAACAGATCATTTTACCGATAAACAAAACACTATTGCAACTTTAACCAAAGCATTTGGGCACCCTGCACGGGTAGCAATCGTTGAATATTTAATGAAGGTGGACGCATGTATCTGTGGGGATATTGTAAATGAATTGCCGTTGGCACAACCAACAGTTTCCCAACATTTAAAGGAACTTAAAAATGCAGGACTGATTAAAGGCAGTATTGATGGTAATGCCATTTGTTACTGCATTGACAGAAAAGCCATTGAAAAACTGCAAAACTATTTTGCGAATATTTCAACCAAACTCAGTAATAAGAAAAAAAATTGTTGTTAATAAAACACACATAAAAAATGAAATTATCACAATTCAAACAGCATTTGGACACTGTTTCGGCACTAAACTTTGTTCAACCAAACGGAAATTTTGTTCCAAATCATTTTCATATAACAGAAGCAGGCCTGACAACTAAACATTTTATTGATTGCGGCGGAACGGTGCGAACCGAAAAGGCAATTAGTTTTCAGGTATGGTCTGCCAATGATTTTGATCACAGGCTCGAACCGCAAAAACTCAAAAAAATTATTGACATTGCTGAACCACTTTTCGGTAATGAAGATTTGGATATCGAAATAGAATATCAAACTGAAAGCATCAGCCGTTTTGGTTTGGACTTTAATGGACAAGACTTTTTGTTTACAACAAAGCAGACAAATTGCTTGGCGAAAGACCATTGCGGGATACCGCAGGAAAAACTGAAAGTAAAATTAGCCGAACTACAAACCGCAAGTACATCTTGTTGCACACCGGGCGGTGGCTGCTGTTAGTTTTCTTTACTATGGAAATACGAAAATTTGGACAAAAACATTTTTCCCAAATTGCTGAAATATATAGCCAAGGAATTGAAACAGGAATTGCCACCTTCGAAACGCAAGTTCCAGATTGGGAAACTTGGAGCAAAGCACATTTGCCTGAATGTAGAATTGCCGCATTTGAAGGTGAAACGATGGCGGGTTGGGCGGCTCTTGCGCCTGTTTCGGGCAGGTGCGTATATGCAGGCGTTGCGGAAGTAAGTATTTATATTGCCGAAAAATTTCGCGGTAAAAGAATTGGTACATTATTGCTGCAACGTCTTATTGCAGAAAGCGAGCAAATAGGTTTGTGGACATTACAAGCAGGAATTTTTGTTGAAAATACTAATAGTATTACACTTCATAAAACTTGTGGTTTTAGGAAAATTGGCTTTCGGGAAAAAGTAGGGCAATTAAAAGGAGTATGGAAAGACACCGTAATTATGGAGCGAAGAAGCAAAATAGTAGGCGTTTAAGTCAAACATAAAAAATGTTTTTTATAAAATATAATAAATAGATTATCACAATAACACGGAAAATTGGATTCACGATTCATCTTAGCTATGCCGCTAATTTTATGTCGCTAAATCATTCGGTTATTTGATTACCTAACTAACTTTTCTGTATGAATTTTAAGGGTATGAAATATGAGTTTACAGCCAAACCTTGGCAATATAAAGGAATGGGTGCGTGGGTATTTGTTTCATTACCACAAAAAATGTCCAAAGAAATCCGCGAGCATTTTAAATCCGAAGAGGAAGGATGGGGGCGATTAAAAGCAACGGCACAAATAGGTGGCAACGAATGGAAAACCGCGATATGATTTGACAGCAAAGCCAAAACTTATATACTGCCAATAAAGTTGGAAATCAGAAAAAAAGAAAATATTGTTATTGACCGATTGGTAGATGTAATTGTAATAATATAAAGTAGCAAAAATGATAAAAAAGAAAATTTTAGTGCTTTGCACGGGCAATAGTTGCAGAAGCCAAATAGCTGAAGGCTACTTGCGACATTTTACCAATAACGAAGCCGACATTTATAGTGCAGGCGTAGAAACGCACGGCGTAAACCCTATGGCCGTAGCAACAATGTTGCAGGATGGTATTGATATTTCAAATCATACTTCAAACAACATGGATGAATACCAAAATATAGATTTTGATTTTGTAATCACGGTTTGTGACAATGCCAAAGAGCGTTGTCCATTCTTCTCAACAAAAGCAAAAAAGTTTCATCAAAATTTTCCAGATCCTTCAAAAGTGATAGGTACAGATAAAGAAATTAAAGAGGCATTCCGGCAAGTACGGCAACAAATTAAAAACTATTGCCAACAGTTTGTAATTGACAATTTGTGAGCCTAAAAACACTTCCAAACAATTTCTAAATCGTTTGCAATTTCATAATTTTTAGCGTACAAAACATTGAGTCGTCGGAGGGTGTTATCCGTAATGTTTGATTTATTCAGGCGGTGCAGCGGTGTGAAAATACCTTTGCGTAAAGGAGGTAAATCTTGCGCCGTGCCATCCGCTTGGGCATATCCCACCCAAGTATAACCGCCGCCAATGACGCGAAAAATGTTGGAGAAATAGGCTGTTTTATTTTTTGAAAAAAAACAAAGCAACGGGCTAAAAACAAGCAAGCATATCCCTAAAAAAATATCGAACAACCGCTTGTTGCGGCGATTTTCGACGGTAGCGATATTAAATTTTATATCAATAGTGTAAAGCTCGCCAGAGGTGTCTTTAGAGTTACTCCCGATGATGCTCAGGCTCTCTTGCGGAATAATTTTAAAATCTACTTGATTGCCAATTTGCGTCATGGCTTTCATGATCGCTTGTGCGCTGACATCTTTTGAGCAAAAAATAATTTCTTCTACTTTATAGATATGTGTAATATCTGGCAGTTGTTCCAAGTTACCCAAGTATTGTGCCGTTGCGTCCGGTAGCGATTCCGAAGCAACTAAACCTATCAAGTTTTTTTGTACCTGCGCTTGCTGGAGTAGTTGCATGGTTCTGTCTGCTTCGGCGTTACTCCCAACAATCACCAAATTTGGAATGGCAGGTTTGTAGAGGTTGAAATTTTTATAGCGGATAAAATGGCAGATAAACCGAATACTTATCGTTGATATGGCTGCCCATATTGCTCCAAACAAAATGAGTATGCGCGAATACCGCAGCGTCATAGGTAAAAAGCCATAAACTGCCGATAGCAATAATGTGCCTAAAAATAATCCGCGAATGACCCTCCCGATGTGGCGCGGATGATCGTAGCCGCCGCTTATGAATATACCACCCAACCAAAAAATAATGTATAGAGGAATATTGATATACGTAAATTCTGCGTGGTAGTAATCGGGGTTTCGGAAATAATATGCTCCCCAAACATTTTTCAATACGATGAGCCCCATGTAGATTGCGGCGGCATCCAACAACGGCAGCCAAAACATTTTGACCAAATTACTCATCAACGTCATGCCGGCACGTAGGTAAATAGCAGCGTGTAACATTGCCACAAACAACCAAGCCTGATTCCCTTTAAAATGTTTTTTAGCAAAAATAATCATCGCCTGATAAAATGTTTTCACATAGTTCAAGCTGCCTTTTTTGGTACTCTCTCCTTTGTAGTGAAGTATTGTAGTATCGGCAAAATAGTAGTTATCAAAACCTCCCTGTACGATGCGGTACGAGAGGTCAATATCTTCGCCATACATAAAAAATGCTTCGTCGAGCAGCCCAACTTTATCCAACGCCTCGCGCCGCATAAACATAAAAGCACCTGCCAATACATCTGCTTTATGCGTTTCGTTTTCCGAAAGGAAGCCCAAGTAATATTGATTAAACAATTTGGATTTTGGAAACAATGCCGACAGCCCAAACGTTTTGCAAAACGCAACAAATGGAGTAGGGAATCCGCGCTTTGATTCAGGTAAAAATTTGCCGGAACCATCTATCATCTTCACGCCTAATGCACCCGCAAGCGGGTGTGCATCCATAAATCCAATGCACTTTTGGAAGGTATCTTCTTCAACAACGGTATCGGGATTGAGCAGCAAAACGTATTTGCCACTTGCTTGTCGTATCGCTTGATTATTGGCTACCGCAAACCCTGTGTTTTGGGTGTTGGCTATTAGGCGAACTTCCGGAAATTTTTCGCGCACCATCGCCACAGAGCTATCCACCGAGTTATTATCCACTACCCATACCTCTACTGCCAGCCCGCGTGATGCCTTGCGTACCGATAGCAACGCTTGTTCCAAAAAGTAACGCACGTTGTAATTGACAATAATAACAGAAAGTTGCATACCGCAAAGATAACGACACACGGGCATTTATTTTCGCTAATTTTGATAGCAGCCGTCCGCAAAACATTGCATATTTGTACAAATATTGTTGATAATGGCGCGAAAACTCCGATGTATCGGCACACTTTTTTTCTTTTTAATGCAAATTTTAATACTGCCCGCACAAGTGCAAAGTAAATCATACCAATTTTTACTGAATACCCTGCTCACGCATAACGTTCCTGAATGTAGCGTGGCAGCAATGCTAAAGGCAGGTTGGCACGATGCAGTTTTATTAGATGCTCGTGACCGACGTGAGTATGAGGTGAGCCATTTGCCCAATGCACATTGGGTTGGCTTCGATGAGTTTGATGCACAAAAAGTATCGCACTTAGACAAAGGCTGTCCGATAATTGTTTATTGCTCAGTTGGCTATCGAAGCGAAAAAATTGCCAAACAACTGCAGCAACAAGGATTTATAAATGTGGAAAATTTGGTCGGCGGCATATTTGAATGGAAAAATCAAGGTGGTAAAGTGTATAACACTAACGGCGAAACACAGCAAGTACATGCCTACAATCGCACGTGGGGAATTTGGCTCACCAAAGGAGTAAAAGTGTATGATTGAGGCACTCCCCATACCATATACTGTGCGCAGAATATTGGTGGCACCACTCAACTGGGGCTTGGGGCACGCAACGCGCTGCATACCCATAATCAGGCATCTGTTAGCACAGCAAAAGCAAATCATTATCGCCTCCGATGGTGCGGCATTAGCTTTGCTACAAGCAGAATTTCCTCAACTCACCTACATCACATTACCTGCTTATAATATCACCTATCCGCATCGTAGTATGGTGTTGAATATGTTACGGCTTTCGCCAAACATCATAGTTGCTATTTGGCGCGAACATCGGCAGTTGAAACATATTATTAAAACACATCATATTGATTTTATTATTTCAGACAACCGTTTTGGTTGCTACTCAAGTAATGTGCCTTCGGTGTGTGTAACGCATCAAATTAACCTGCCCGTTGCTGTGCCTTTTGCGGGATACATGAACCGATTATTATTAAAGAAATTTGAAGCTGTGTGGATTCCCGATGTGGCAGATTCACCCAATTTATCAGGCAAATTATCACATCCGACAACGGGTTTGCGACACGTACATTATATTGGCACTTTATCAAGAATGACAGAATATGAGCGCCCGAAAAAATATGCCGGTGTTGTGATACTATCAGGACCCGAACCACAGCGCAGCAATTTAGAAACCGTTTTGTTGCAACAACTTTGTGAATTGCCATATCACCAATTCTTAGTTGTTCGCGGGGTGACCGCAACGCCACAACGCTATCAATATGCGCCGAACATTATTGTTGAAAATTACCTTACGGCAGATGCCTTAAACGATGCACTGATGTCCTGCGATTTTGTGATTAGTCGCACCGGTTATACTACGGTTATGGACGTTGTATCGCTGCAAAAAAACGCTCTGCTAATTCCTACACCCCAACAACCTGAACAAGAATATCTGGCAACGCACTTACAGCAGCACCCGCAGTTGCTTATTCAAAAACAGACAGCGATAAATGTTACGGCGGCTATCGCCGCATGGCAACACGCGCGATAACTATTTAGTATTTATGTTGAAAAATTAGAGGTCTTGTAAAATCTTTTATTTTAACATCTTACAAATTCTCTGTGAAAAGCACTGCCATGCAACTAAAAGGTTGTAGTATTTGCTCACATCAACACGCGCCACTCTGTAGGGAAGTAGTTATTGAGGCGGTTGGGTAGTTTTTTGGCGAAGCCAAGCGCGATGCCATTGTAACGCATCACCACCCACCCTGTAGGTGCATCCACATCGAAGGGTTGGCGGCGCAAATAATGCAACGCATTTTTTTCATCTAACTCTACGAAAGTGAGTTGTTGCGACAAGTGCGTGCTGAGTGCCAAAGCGTGTGCAGGAATAAAATCCTTGCCTTTAAACGTACCCATTTCTAAGGCAAATTGCAGCTTGTTAAGGTGTTGTTCTACATAAATAAAATCGGGTAACAGCACATTAGGCACAGCCAATATTTTCCCTGAGGTAGTTTGATAAAACTCAAAATACTCGGGGGCAGTTAGCCATTCGTGCAGCGTGGTGGTATGTTGTTTGTTTACTTTTGTCAGGTTGTGAAATGTGTTATAATTTACTTTAGTCGGCAAATTAATAAGAGGCTCGCGTAGTTGTAAGGCTTGTGCAAAAAAGCCTTCGCCTTGCACCTTGTGTGGATAAAATTGATAGCCGCCATCGTATTGAATTTGCCAATTTATGGGTATATTTACAGGCGTGGGTGTTAAAGGATATTCTTTGCAAAGCCACTGCACATTCTCTTGATTTTCATGGCGATTGTACGTGCAAGTAGAATACATCAACAAACCGTCAGGGCGTAAACTGCCGAGTGCTGAAGCCAAAATCTTGCGTTGCCGTTGGCTGCAATGCTGCACATTTTCGGGCGACCATTCCGCAATAGCATTTTTATCCTTACGGAAAAGTCCCTCGCCGGAGCAAGGCGCATCTATCAAAATTACATCAAAAAAATGCCTCACTTTAGCAAAATCTTCGGGCAAATGGTTGGTGATGATGACGTTAGCTTCGCCCCATTTTTGCATATTTTGTATCAATACTTGGTAACGATTTCGCACGACTTCATTAGATACCAACAGGCTGCCTTTCGGCAAAACATCTAATAGCAAAGTGGATTTTCCGCCGGGTGCAGCGCAGAGGTCTAACACGCGCAACGCACGATTGGGCAGCAGTTGTTTTGCCATGTGAGCGATAAACATGGAGGATGCTTCTTGCACATAATATCCGCCCCCCTGAAAGTGTGGATCGAGGGTGAAAACGGGGCGCTCGGCAAGATAATAGGCGTTGGCACACCAAGCCACAGGTTGTGTTACCGGAAAACGTAACTCATCAATATGCGATATTTTTTTTGTGTTTAAACGAATACTGATGGGCGGTGTAGTGGTTAGTGCTGCTAACAACGCATCGGCATCTTTTACGTGTTGGCGAAGATGTGCGATTAATGCGGGTGTCATGTAATAAGCTTGAAATACAAAATATTAACAAAAAACATGATGCAAAAGTATAAAATAAAACCTATTTTAGTCTGAATTTTAGCTGTTGATATGTACCGATTATGAAGAAACAGATACTACTTTTTGCCCTTATTTTTTGTATGCTTTGTTGCAAACAAAAGCAATCGGTGGAGCAACCTCCTACATTATCAGCATCACCACCACAAGTAACTGTACAAGGACATATTTTTGATTATGACACAACACTTTGGGCAGATGTGGCAATAACAGATTCCACTATTTTACTAGATTTGAAATATGCTACTACGGATAATTTTGTCGGCGTAATATTGTACGATTGCCCACACTGTTTTCTGCGACCACCGGCGGCAAAGGCATTAGCGGAAGCAAATAAACAACTGTACAAAAAAGGATTGTGCTTGATGATGAAAGATTGCTATCGGCCTAAACCGATTCAGGAAAAGTTATGGAAAATAATGCCCGATGCTCGCTACGTCACACCACCAAAAAAAGGTTCTATGCACTCGCGTGGCGTTGCTGTTGATGTCACCTTAGCAGATATGCAAGGCAATGAGTTGGATATGGGTACGCCGTTTGATTTTTTCGGAAAAGCAGCGCATACTAATTACACGCAATTACCAGCAGAAATATTGCTGCGCAGAAAGCTGTTACGCACCACATTAGCTGCCGTTGGTTTCAAACACATCCGAACAGAATGGTGGCATTACTCCTACAAAAAAGGAAATTATCCGTTATCGGATATGGTTTGGCAATGCCCAAAGTGAAAAAAAAGTATTTAATATAATATATTAATAATCAATTATTTACAAATATTGATAAAATTTATTTTTTATAAACACTTGACAATGTCCATTATTTGCCGATACATTTGTGGTATGATTAACAAAAATTCCATATCGTTTGTAGCATCTTGTTGCTGTTGTCTTTCAACTCATCGTTGAGGAGATAACGGCTGTCAGTAATACAAGCAGATATAGTCAAAAAAGTCTTCTCACATTGAGAAGACTTTTTTGTTTTTATCAAAAATTTAATGTTTTAATACAATGACTTTTTCGTCCATATTTCATAATAATACTTGCTGTTGCTGTTGTACGATTTCAATGCGGAAGGGCAGGTTTATTATGCAATAATGTTCAAAAGTGTATAAACTAATTACAGCCTTTCTGCAACGCGGGAAGGCTGTTTTATTTTCATCAAAATTAAAATCTTAATCCTTATGAATACTTTAGCATCAACAACACTACACTCGCTGCCAAAAATTGGAGACACTGCACCTGATTTTACAGCTGTTACCACGCTCGGCGAAATTAGCGCTGTTTTTATCATTGACCCGAAAGGTGTTGTCAGGTTATTAGTATATTACCCGCTAAACGTAGGAAGAAATATTGAAGAAATAAAGCGCGTTTTGTTAGCCTTGCAAACTGCGGACAAACACGCCGTTGCACTGCCGGCAAACTGGCAAGAAGGAGAAAAGGTGATTGTGCCCGCACCTAAAACCTTGGCCGATATTGAGCGTAATGATGCCGCCGATTATGAAAAAATTGACTTCTACTTGCAAAAGAAACACCTGAATTAAAATTTATAGTTAGCCTAAAGTTTAGTTAGAAAAATGTCAGTAACACATTACCAGCCCGATACTATCCAACACATCCAAAGTGCTGCCCTCAAAGTGGCGACACTCATCGGCAAAACACCCTTGTACCCGATACGACACATTTATACAAAAAAGGGGGTAAGCATTTTGGCAAAGTTGGAATGGCAGCAGCTCGGCGGCAGCATCAAGTCGCGTCCGGCATTTAATATTATCATAAATGCAATAGAGCAGGGGCAACTTCCGGTAGGTAAACAACTGTTGGATGCTACCAGCGGTAACACAGGTATTGCTTATGCCACCATTGGGGCAGCTTTGGGCATTCCGGTTACGCTGTGCTTACCCGAAAATGCCTCCGAAGAGCGGAAAAATATTTTGCAATCATTAGGAGTTAATATCATTTATACATCGCGTTTTGATGGTACTGACGGCGCACAGCTAAAAGCAAAGGAGCTGTTTGCGGCGCAACCTGACCGCTATTTTTATGCCGACCAATACGCTAATGATGCCAATTGGCGGGCACATTACGAAACTACGGCAAACGAAATATGGAATCAAACTGCGGGACAGATAACACACTTTGTTGCCGGATTAGGTACAACAGGTACGTTTGTCGGCACGAGCCGCAAATTGAAACTATTAAATCGCAACATCCAAACTATAGCCTTGCAACCCGATAATCCAATGCACGGCTTAGAGGGTTGGAAGCACTTGGAAACTGCCATTGTGCCAAAAATTTATGATGCTGCCGTTGCTGACCAATTTATTGAAATTGATACCTTAGAAAGTTATGATTTGATAAAACAAGTTGCACAAAAAGAAGGCTTGCTGCTATCGCCTTCTGCAGCAGCGAATTTGGCGGGCGCAATAAAAGTGGCGGAGCAAATTGAGCGAGGCATAATTGTCACAGTTTTTGCAGATAACTCCGATAAGTATAGTGAAGTTTTAAAATATATTTTTAATTGATTATGAATAAATTAGTTATAGAACCTTCGGCTGTTGCTGATATTTTTGACGACGGTATCGAGGCATTTCCCAACGAGTGCTGCGGCTTTTTATATGGTGACGAAACTGCCGAACGAAGAATTATCACTATTGCCCAACCAGTCATTAATAAGAAAGAAGGCGACCAACGCCGTCGCTTTCAAATAGCTCCATTAGATTATATCCGCGCCGAACAATTTGCCATTGCAAACAATGTGCAGTTGCTTGGTGTGTATCATTCACATCCATTGCATCCGGCAATCGCTTCCGAACACGATTTAGAAAAAGCAATGCCTTACTTTTCATATATCATTATTTCCGTTTTTGAAAATGAAGTGCGCGATATTAAATCGTGGCGATTATACGACGATAAACGAGAATTTTATGAAGAGCAAGTGCAATGTATAGCACCCCAAACAATTTAAAATCAATCATATTCTCACTAACTGAAAAATCTTTTTTATACATTAAATACAACGTATTACCATGGCAAAAATTATCATTCCAACACCATTACGCAAATTTACTGACAACCAAAGTTCGTTTCAAACAAATGGCGATACCGTCAAAGAAGCGATTGCACAACTCATCGAAACATATAATGGTTTAACCAAACACCTTCTGGATGACAATCAAAATATTCGCTCTTTTATTCGCATTTATGTAGGTGAAGACGACATCCTGTCGCTCGAAAAAGAAGATACCAAAGTAGCAGCAGATACGGTTATCAGCATCGTGCCTGCCATCGCCGGTGGAAGCAAATAAATCATAACATAGTACAAAAAAATAGTAATACCATGAGTACATTAAATCCGCAAGAATTAACGCGATACAGTCGTCACATTGCCATACCGGAGTTTGGTGTAGCCGCACAAGAAAAGCTCAAAGCTGCCAAAGTATTGGTCATAGGTAGTGGCGGTTTGGGCAGCCCCGTGTTGTTGTATTTGGCAGCAGCCGGAGTAGGGCATTTGGGCATCGTAGATTTTGATATAATAGATGATACCAACTTACAGCGCCAAGTTTTATTTACTACAAATGATGTGGGCAAGTCAAAAGCAGCAACAGCCAAAGAACGTTTGCTGGCATTGAATCCACACATTCAGGTGACGGTACACGACACACGCTTCACTAAAGAAAATGCTATCGAATTAGTAAGCCAATACGATGTTGTTGCTGACGGTACAGACAATTTCCCTACGCGCTATTTAGTAAATGATGCCTGCGTATTAGCCGGAAAGGTGAACGTGTATGCCTCCATTTTTCGCTTTGAAGGACAGGTATCCGTGTTTAATTTTCAAAATGAAGATGGTACAAGAGGGGCAAATTATAGAGATATGTTTCCGGCACCGCCACCACCCGGATTAGTGCCAAATTGCGCCGAAGGCGGCGTATTGGGCGTGTTGCCCGGCATCATCGGCAGTATGCAAGCAAGCGAAGTTATTAAAGTAATTACAGGCGTTGGCGAACCATTATCGGGCAGGTTGTTTTTATTCGATGCGGCGAGTTTTACCACGCGCATCCTGAAAGTAAATAAATTGCCTGAAACAAAAATTACAGAGTTGATAAACTACGAACAATTCTGTGGCATTGAACCGATAACCGATGAACGCCCACTTAAAGAAATTACGCCGACAGAACTCAAACTGTGGTTAGATAAAGGTATAGATTTTCAACTCATTGATGTACGTGAACCATTTGAATACGGCATTGCAAACCTCAGTGGCGAACTGATGCCTTTGGCAACCATTACCGAAGTTGCCGATAAAATTGCCACCGACAAAAAAGTGGTGATACACTGCAAAGGTGGTGTGCGTAGCGCAAAGGCTATTCGCGCATTGGAAGCTATTCGCACATTTGATAATTTATACAACCTCAAAGGCGGTATTTTGGCGTATGCCAAAGAAATAGACAATGCCATACCGCTATATTAACAGTACGCTATCCTTTTTATGGGTACAACTCGTTGTGTATTTAGAATTATGTTGAAAGAAAAAGGGTTATAATTGCGACCTAATTTCTTATACAGAGCAATTTGTCTTTTCATATCTCTTTATTCATTATAGATTTTGGGTAGTATCCCTCTAATTTTACTACTTTTTTATTACTTTCTTTGTCAGGATTTTATTCCCTTTTTCAATTTTTACAAAATAGACCCCATGTGGGTATGATGTTGTTGTTAATGATAATGTGTTATGCGCTTTTCTTCTGTTTATCATTTCTCTACCCTGTGTATCATATACGGATACTAAAAAATTACCCTCCCCGGTTATATTCAAAATATCTCCGACAGGGTTCGGATATACCGCAAAGCTATTAACGAAACTCTCAAAATCACTCGTACCACCTGTGGTGGGGTGGCAGCCGGGTACAATACACCCATCTTTATCTAATTTTATGACCCATCCGTATGACCGTGAGGGCTCGTACCACCGTATGGCTTGTCCACAAGCGATAATGCTCCCACTTGGCAGTACGCCTACACCCGATAAAAAGTGCTCAGCATTGCCTCCATTGCTTAGTATCAGGGTATCCAATCGGCTCCAAAGACTGTCGCCTTGGGCATTTACTTTCGCAAACCACCCCCCCATAAATATATCCGGATAGGTATTGATATATTGCCCGACTGCAACGTAGCCACTATCTGGCGTTTGAGCTATTTCTACAAACCCATTTTGCCAAGAAGTGGTATCGCCAAATTGCGTGCGCCATAATACTGTGAAATCTGTGTCTCGCTTCACTATTTCTGCTTTGAAGGCAAGTTCATTAAAGGCTTCTATGATAGTACCATATGCCCCTATATTTACCCACTTATTATCATACGTTGGCTTAATCTGCAATGCACTTGGACCAGAGACGTCAAACCCAAAAGTTTCCCCTAAAAATATATCTGTAACGAGATTGCCTAAGCTATCATAATATAACATTTCTCCTTTACTCCACGTGGTATTTAAATTTGTCGGTACATTTGCAGTAGTGCTAACCACTAAAAATCTATTCTCATCAATTTTTAATACTCTTCCAAATATATCCCTCATTCCTTGCGTACCATATCGCCGCTCCCACACCAAGTTGCCTTGTTTATCTGTTCGCATGATAAATCCATCAAGCAAAGCGTCAAATTGCTCCTGTTTTAATCCTACACTTATGTAGCCCTGCTCAAATTCCACAATCCCCCAGTGCCAAGTATTCCACAATGTGCTATCCGGGTATTCTTGTACAAACTCTAAGTCGCCGTTTACATCCAATTTCATCAGTATGCCCCAGTTACGTGCAAATAGTTGCCCCACCAGTGCATAGCCTCCATCTGATGTCTTTATAAAATCGTAATTTGGTTCAAATATATAATCATCATCTTGGCTGTCGTAGTGTATTTTATAATCGTGTACATTACCCAAGGTATCCATTTTTACAAACAATACGCCCCAGTGGTTATGCTCTGCATTGATGGCACTACCTATCAACACAACGGTATCTTCTACCAATAACATATTATGAAATGCCATACCGCTTTGGTCGAGGTCTATACCGGCTATAAAGCCGTTTTCTTGTGCCTGCAATAGTGTGCTCGATAGCGCAATAATTAGGTAGATAATGAGTCTTTTCATATTTTTTATCTTTTATAGATTTGGGGTAGTGCAGTATTTAGTCAGCCGAAGTTAAATTACCCGGAGGTAAATAAACATTTGGGTTACTGTTTTGAAAAATATCCAAAACTACCTTAATATATTTTATAGGAAGTAGTTCTGGTTTTTGAGTAGTCCACCGTCTTTTCACACGGTAAAATCTCTTTAGGCCAACACGGTGGATCTGCAAGTACACCTAAATTTGCGGATTCTGAGTTGAAGATTGCCTCTACTGAACCAGTATGACATTGAAAATCGGATTGTGCGTACACATGAAACGCTTGAAATGCAATGCACATTAATAATGTACAAATGCGGAATTGTTTTTTGAACTTCATCATAATTGAGGAATTTATAGATAAAAAATAAATTTGTTACGTATTTGTACCGTAGCAGTTATTTAGTTATTCTCCACATTCTCTATAAAGGTAAGTAGCAATTTGCTAACCCACACAATGTATTATGCTTTTATTATATCTTCAAATAAACTGTTATATTTAACATTTGCAATTTAAAAATTGGAGAATAGGTTTTAAATAATTCATTTCAAAAATCATTTTGTTAAACGCGACAAAGTCATTACTCTTGCCCCAGCGAAATAAAATTGTTTAAACAATGCAGAGACATACTATGAAATGGTACAGCCCCCGCCTAAACAAAGACATGGAAATCGTCATGTATGGGCACTATGGATTTTCGTTATTGCTTTTACCAACCGCCGCCGACTATCTGGAATATGAACGCTTCCATCTTATCAAATCTATCGAAAAATATATTGAAGCTGGAAAGGTAAAGGTGTTTTCTGTAAACAGCATCAACTCCGAGAGTTGGTTGAACAATCGGATGCAGCCACGCCATAAGGCAATCCGCCACCAACAGTTTAATGGCTACATCACAGAAGAAGTTGTACCTTTTATAAAAATGAATACCAGCCCCGATAACCCGATAATTATTTCGGGCGCATCGTTGGGTGCATTGTACTCTGCAAATTTATTGATGTGCAAAAGTTGCACGAATACTGTCTGAAATTACCTTATTTATTACATTAAACCTTTTGTGTCATCCGTAGTCTTATATTTACTGACGCAAAAGAAAACAGCTTACCAACGCAATAATTTTAATGATGCCCGATGATAACGCCATTTTGGATTTACTGCAACATACCGATACGTATGAGCGAGGTTTCAGGTTATTGCTGCAAAAATACCAGGAGCGACTGTATGCACACATTCGGCGCATGGTGGTTGAGCATGAAGATGCTAACGATGTGCTACAAAACACCTTCATCAAGGTACACCGTAATATAAATAGATTTGAGCGTAAATCGGCATTGTTCACTTGGTTGTATCGCATTGCTACTAACGAAACATGGACGTTTTTGGAGCAGAAAAATAAGAAAGAAACAACTGTGTTGGATGACACGCCTTTGGGGCAACAGCTATATGCGGATAATTATATTGATGGTGATGCTTTACAGCGAAAACTACATGAGGCAGTAGTGGCACTACCCGAAAAACAACGCACCGTTTTTACAATGCGCTATTTTGATGAAATGCCTTATGATGAAATTGCCGAAGTATCGGGTACGTCCGTTGGGGCACTCAAAGCATCCTTCTATCATGCTGTACAAAAGGTGGAAAAGTATTTAAAAGAAACATAATCTGAAAAGAAAAAATACAAAAATGCAAGAAGATTTACATAACGAATTATCGGAAGCACCATTGCTCCGCAACTTGAAAAGCAAGCAAACGCCGCTTGCCGCACCTCCGCAGTATTTCGAGACGTTTTCTAATAATATATTAGAGAAAATTAAAACAGAAAGTGCTTCACATACATCCCAAAAGCCAATTCACACTATGCGTAATTGGTGGCGCATTGCTGCATCGGTGCTGTTGTTGTCGGGAGCATTTGGCGGGTATTGGTGGTACGCCAGCCAAACGACAACCGTTGTTAATGATGCTTTTGCAGATATTTCTGATGATGAAATTTTGAATTATATTGACACTAATATTGATGATTTTGATGACGATATGTTAGCGCAACATTTGTTGCAAACAAATACAAATACTACTGATACAGACTCCGTAATAGATTTTTTAGATGATAATTTAGATGACGTTGAAGCAGAGGAACTTTTAATGGATTAATTTTTAAATTAAAATAATTAAACAAAATATGAAAAAAAGTTTTTTGATTTTAGCCTGCTGCCTGAGCTTTGTAGGTTGGGTGGCAGCACAGCAAAAAGATGAACCTCGCCGCGAAAAAATGGAAGCTATGCGCGCCGCGTACATTACTGAGAAAGTAGACCTTACTGCCGACGAAGCACAACGCTTTTGGCCCGTGTTTAATGAAATGGACGACAAGCTCCGCGAAATCAGGAAAGAACGCCGTCCTGATAAAAAACCTATCAGCATGACCGATGCCGAAGCTGACCAATTCCTGAACGAATTTATGCGACAGGAAGAACAAGAGTTGGCGGTTAAGAAAGATTATTACCAACGCATCCGCAAATTATTACCTCCTAAAAAGGTAATCATGTTGTTTAAAGCAGAGAGAGAATTTAAAGGCGAACTCCTCAATAAAATGAAAGAACGCAAAGGTAGGGGCAAACAAGATATGCGTGGGCAACATGGTGGCGAGGAATAAAATAGCACAGCTTCGAAAAAACAGAAACGGCTCCGATACCTTTGTAACAGAGCCGTTTTTTTATATACGGTTTTAAATTTTCTAGTGGTTTCTATCACTAACGATTTTGATGAATCATCAAACGTTCATATACCTCTCTGTTGAGTTGTAATGTTGCTTTGTAAGTACCGGAAGCTAACCCTTTGAATTGTAGGGGTACGTTCGTAGTACCCACTTCAAAACGTTGTTGTTGCTTCATCAGCACGCTACCATGTATATCAGTAACAGTAATCCATCCGTCGCCACTCTGATTAGTTGCTACGACTAGCGCAGTTGTATGTGTAAACGGATTAGGGAAGTTAGCTAAAGTTAGTGTTGTCTCATGTGAGGAGGCTGCCTCAAACTGCAAAGCAACTGGTCGTTTTTTTAATTGTCCATCGTATGCTTCGGAGCGCAAATCAGCATCATTAAGACGGATGATTGTTGAAAAGTCACTGATTGATTTTTTGGCAACAAATTGTATGTTCCAAATTGCTTCTTCCGAAGGTAAAGATTGCGGCGTACCGCTGTGGCTATGCCAGTTGGTGCGTAGTTTGCCTTCGGCAGCATTTGTTGCACCCATATTGATAGCCGATAAATCTGGCAATTCTTGTGGTGCGAATGATAAGTATGTCAGGGCATTTTTATCAAAAGATAATCCAAATTGATAACCTAACAAGTCATAAAAATTAGCAGATTTACACGTAAGTGTAACGGTTTCTCCATCTTTTACCGAAGGGTTGTTTAATGTGAAATATATGGTTTCGCCGTTATTCCGCGTAGGGTCAACAGTATTTAAAATATCACCCTTTTTGATTCCGATAAAGTTTAAACTGTCTCTGTCCGCTGCTAATGCAGTAACATCAATAGTTTGTGGGAATGGGAACGGATGATACGGGTTCGGGAATACATAATCTTGTGGCACAAATACCCATGAAGGGCAATTTGCGAATGCAGTATCTAACCCTACGATAACTCGTTGAACTAAAATGAGGTCAAATGTACTTAAAGAATTATTGCAATCGCAATCACCAGCAATGATGTTATAAGGCGAAAGTGTATCCAACCCTACAATATGTCGTTGTGCAAAAATTAAAGCAAACGTGGATAATCCGTTATTCGCTACTGTATCTTTTGTAGGTGTAATAGTGTAGCTGCCACCGATTGCTAAGTTTGGAAACGCATACGTACCTGTTAGCCCTGTGATGTATTCTGATGATGAAGTACCCGACAAGTTGACGTGTGTATATTGTACACCCTCGCCTAACACGCTTTTAATTTTGCCGGAGAGTTGTGCTCTGTCTCTGATAACAACATAACCACCCTCTAATACAGCCGTGATAATGGTAGGTGCGCCTTCAAGCACACGCCCCACTTGTACCGTCACGGGGCTGTTGGTAATTACCACATTCGAGCTGTCGCCTCCCATACCAATAAGGTGAACTTTTACACAAAATAATGTATCGCCATCGGTTAATTGCACACCAGATAAATCACCCAATGAAGCAAAGCTGAAAGCATTGTTGGTAAGATTGTATGTCACGCCAGATAACTCGCCATTTTCAACGCCAACCACTTGCAACATAGTAGGATTATCAAATGCGATACTTCCTTGAAGTGAAAGCAGGCTGTCGCCACGAAGTACGGTAATGGGAATACAAACGGTATCGTCGGGTGCACCATAGGCTTCTCCAACATTAAGTATGATAGTATCGCCAGGGGCGGCAACCTCTGCAGCGCCACCTAACGTGAAACGCGAAAGCGAGTTAATACCCGAAATTTCGACATAATTTAATGTTGTATTACGAGTTGTTTGTCCGATGTCTGCCCATGTTGTGCCACCATTATCACTGCGGTAAAAAGAAAGTGTATTTTCGTCCAGCCCCATCAATTCACTATCAAGATAGTAAAAGCGAAGCGTGGCATTGAGGGCAGTATTGTTCGTGGGTTCAAACGCGAAATAACGAGCCAACCCCATCGCCATTCCTAAATTAGTAGGCTGGTGTCCGCGATGGATGGTGGTAACACCGATGTCGACACTACTGCTAATTTCTATGCCAATATTACCCGGATTAGCTGCTACCGGTGCATCCAATACTGCTTGTCGTAACACTTCTCCGCCGCCCATACCAGTAATGTGTGCAATTTCGGATTCGCCAATAATTGTTCCTTGTATGCCGAGGTCTAAGTTGTAGCCATTTAGCTGTACATTGCCTCCCGTAAACACGATATTGTTAGATACGCCGAAAGTATTGGTTAGGCTGACATCGCCGCCAGATTTCTGGATATGTAAATCGTAAAATAACGGAGTTATATCGCCACCAATAGTTGTTGAAGTGTTGCCAATTGTATGCACACCACTCGTAGCAGGTATCAGCGCATTATTATTAACAAACGATGTATTGTTGAGTACAATATGTACATTATCATTGGCTTGAAGTATTGTACCGCCGTGTATGGTGAGGGTAGCTGTTTGCGCCCAAATCCAAATTGGCAACCAAGCTAAAATGATTGAGATAGTTGTTTTCATGATACGGTGGTTTTATTGTTTATGTACGATTTGTTGTTGTACTAATGCTTTCAATTCTGCTATGTCTTTTTTCATCTGTGCGTTTTCGTTTTGTAGGGCATCTATCTGTGTCTGTTGTTCTTGGATGGCTTTGATGGCGATGACTCCAAAATTGGCGTAGCCCATGCGTAAATAGCCTTCTTTTTCCTCTACAAAATCAGGGAATAATTCTTGTACATCTTGCGCCATAAATCCATATGATAATGGTGTGTTGCTATCCGATTTATTGAAGCGATACGTGTAGGGTTTTAACTGTTTAACTTTATCTAAGATACTACTGATGGGCGTAATGTCTTTTTTCAAACGTTTGTCGGAAGAAGCAATATATTGTCCATCAGTATCGCGTATATAACCTGTTAAGTCGTCACCATAACCGAAGTTAAAATCTTGAGCACTGTCATACCATACTTTCCAAAATGAACTGCCACCTAAAGCATTGAGTCTAAAGCCTCTATTAGTTGTTGAAGTACCATAACCGCCTTGCATAATATGAAGCGAATAATTATTACTAGAAAGAGCAAAAGAACCGATACCTGAATTTGAATATGCATAAACGCCTGTACCACTTTGCGTTTCTGCTATTACTCCAATACCAGTACCTGTATTGTAAGATGCCGTAGTAGCGAGAGATGTATTGGCTGTTACTTCTAATTGATGCGTTGGATTTGATTTATTGATTCCAACAAAGCCGCCACCCGTTATAATTGAATATCCGGAAGTATTTGAGTTTGAAAAATAACCAGCAGTTCCTGTACCGCTGTTTTCTGCCCAAATGCTTCCAGTACTGCCATTCGATTGTGAAGTAACATAAATTCCATCCGAATTATTAAGATTATTTTGTACCCTTACGCCACCATTTCTAACAGTCAATTTATGTGTTACATTGAACGTGCCTATGCCTACGTTTCCAGCGGGAACTAAAAGACCATTGCCATTGGTAGAGTAAAAGTACCCACCTGTGCCATTTTGAGAATACCCTGTTACAGCATCCTCTATTACACTACTTGCATTTATTGCCTTACCATTGATTGATGTAAAATAACCAGCAGTACCAGTACCATGCGTGATTGAAAATATGCCTTCGCCATTAGCATTTTGAATAACATGTGAAGCGGGGGTAGTATCGTTATTTCCTACTAAAAGTGTATTGCCTACTACGTGTAATTTTTCATTTGGATTGATTGTGCCTATGCCCACATTACCCGCATTGTTATTATAAATGTTGTTGTCATTTGCAGACCAGTAGTTTGTTCCACTCGGCAGCGTAAAGGACCCACCGCCATTTGAAAGTGATACTGTACTACCTGATAATGAGATAGTTTGTAACTCATTAGTTATAGAGTTATCGGTAGCTGATATGGTATTACCTGCGATATTGATACCACTGCCTGCAGTATAACTGCTGGATGGCAAAGTAACGCTATTACCTCCATTGCTGAGTGTAAGCACATTCCCTGCAAGACCAAGCGTTTGAATTTCGTTGGTAGCAGAATTGTCGGTAGCTGAAATTTGGTTTCCGGCGATACTGATACCACTTCCTGGGGTATATGCAGTTCCGCCGTCGTCAGTTGCGGGTGCCCAAGTTGTACCGTTCCATTTTAATACTTGTCCGGATGCTGCGCCTTGCTGTGCGAGTCCGAGTGGGCTACCAGGAGTACCGTTTCCCGTAAGGGAAGCGTTGGTTTGTGCCGCTTGAGTACCCCAGTTGTCGGCTGCACCGCCGGAGGTTGAACTGATAGTAAAGTTGGGGTATGTTCCAGAGACAGTTGTTGCGCCGCTTCCGCTAATGGTTACGGGAACATCAGGGGCGGCGTTGATAATTTGGTTGCCAGCGTTGATGTTAATTCCGGTTCCGGCGGTATAGTTTGTTCCACTGGGTAACGTAATTGTGTTTCCATTGGAAATACTCAGTTGATTGCCAGCAAGTGACAATACTTGTGCATCTGTACCGCCACCGCCCGAGGTTTGTTGAGTCCAGGCGGCACCGTTAAAATACCAGAAAGTATTGGTGTTGGTGTCATACACTTGGAGACCAGTTGCGGGGGAAGGAATGGCGATGCGTTGGTCAGAGGTCATACGAGGAATAAGCAAACCTTTGTCGGTAGATTTGATGTCTACCATGGCGCTGTTATCTGGGGTTGAACCATCGGTGTTGATACCGACATTTTGTGCGACCAGCGAGGCTGTTGCGAAGCATAACATTGTTGCAAAAAGGATGCTGTGGATTTGTATTGTTTTCATGATAAAGTTGATTTTAAGTAGTTACTAATTACATTATTGATGTAATGAGATGGGGTGAAGTAACCGTTTTGCTCAATTATTTTCTTCTAATTCTGCAACGCGTTGCTGTAAGTTCTCTATAATTTTTTGCTGATCCTGAATAGCTTTTACTAATACCGGAATCAGTTCAGTATAATTCATTCCGTAAGGGTCAGTTATTTCAGGAACTGGAATGTTTGCTTTTTTCATTTCTTCTTCGCCTTCGCGTGATAGCTGATTATGCGATATGATTTCTGGAATAATTTGCTCCATTTCTTGTGCAATGAAACCTATTTTGCGTTGTGTGCCTGCTTTCTCATCTTTCCATTTGTAACTTACCGGACGCATATTTAACACCGTCTGCAATCCATAATCTAAATTGTTGATATCTTTTTTAAACCGCTTATCAGATGTTTGTATCACACCATTGACAGCCCATAATTCTTTCCATCTACCTGTGCTGTGTCCTAAAGATTCGTCTGAACCTCCCGGACTGAATGAGCGATGAATGTTGGAGAAGTAACCAAACCCTAACCCTTGTTGTGCAAACCCTATCACACCAAAATAATTCATTTCGCCATTATTACTGCCATCAGATGAAGAGAATTGCAAGCGAGCACCAAGGCTTTGCCCTTCTATATCTGACTGTAAACGAATATGAAATAAATCATCGCCATGATACATCAACCAACTTGAACCATTATAATATGACCAAGGGTCAGCATCTGGTGTGTCAAAACTATACATGACATATCCTGTTCCGCCACTACCGTTACCATACGAAAAGCTGTGCGTACCCGAGCTGCTCCCTGCATAAATATTCCATGGGTCACCGCTACTACTGTTTCTCAACCGAATATTGGCTAACCCCGTACTGCTGCCTTCGGTAATCGAAATATGTGGGGAAATAGATGTTGAATTATGATAAAGACCTATCGGACCGTTGAAATATCCAGCATTGTTTTGTGTGCCTAACGAAGCATTATAGCTTGATGTATTACATCGCCCGAATACACCTGTTCCACGTTCCGAGATGCCATATACACCTGTACCAGAATCTTCATGCTCTCCCCAAACGCCGAAGCCATGAACATCACCGCCGTCGTCGGTTACTACACCTTTTACGGCAGCAGATTCATAATTGGCGAGATTGGATACTTCGCCATATACGCCATACGAATTTATTGTTGGACTGTTAATATATGTATTGATACCACTTACCGCCGGACCACTACCAGCGTTGGTTATGCTGAAGGCACTATTTGGCTGATTTACAGTAGCTGTGCCTGTATAGGGCAGCGTCAAACCGCCACTTGAAGGCGTTGAAGGCATCCACGTTGTGCCGTTCCATTGCAATACTTGTCCGTTAGTTGGTGGTGTTGAAGCTATCGGTCTTCCTTGTATTCCATCTACAATAGGGTTAGGGAAGTTGCCTGATAAATCGCCATTGGCTGTAGTTGTTGTAGTTATATCATCAGAGGCATTTACGTCACCTGAATTGGTAATTATGTTACCCGCAATATTGATACCACTGCCTGCAGCATAACTGCTGGATGGTAATGTAACACTATTGCCTCCATTGCTGAGCGTAAGCACGTTCCCTAAAAGACCAAGCGTTTGAATTTCGTTAGTGGGGTTGTTGTCACCATCGCCTGTATTGGAAATGACATTACCTGCGATATTGATACCACTGCCTGCAGTATAACTGCTGGATGGCAAAGTAACGCTATTACCTCCATTGCTGAGTGTAAGCACATTCCCTGCAAGACCAAGCGTTTGAATTTCGTTGGTAGCAGAATTGTCGGTAGCTGAAATTTGGTTTCCGGCGATACTGATACCACTTCCTGGGGTATATGCAGTTCCGCCGTCGTCAGTTGCGGGTGCCCAAGTTGTACCGTTCCATTTTAATACTTGTCCGGATGCTGCGCCTTGCTGTGCGAGTCCGAGTGGGCTACCAGGAGTACCGTTTCCCGTAAGGGAAGCGTTGGTTTGTGCCGCTTGAGTACCCCAGTTGTCGGCTGCACCGCCGGAGGTTGAACTGATAGTAAAGTTGGGGTATGTTCCAGAGACAGTTGTTGCGCCGCTTCCGCTAATGGTTACGGGAACATCAGGGGCGGCGTTGATAATTTGGTTGCCAGCGTTGATGTTAATTCCGGTTCCGGCGGTATAGTTTGTTCCACTGGGTAACGTAATTGTGTTTCCATTGGAAATACTCAGTTGATTGCCAGCAAGTGACAATACTTGTGCATCTGTACCGCCACCGCCCGAGGTTTGTTGAGTCCAGGCGGCACCGTTAAAATACCAGAAAGTATTGGTGTTGGTGTCATACACTTGGAGACCAGTTGCGGGGGAAGGAATGGCGATGCGTTGGTCAGAGGTCATACGAGGAATAAGCAAACCTTTGTCGGTAGATTTGATGTCTACCATGGCGCTGTTATCTGGGGTTGAACCATCGGTGTTGATACCGACATTTTGTGCGACCAGCGAGGCTGTTGCGAAGCATAACATTGTTGCAAAAAGGATGCTGTGGATTTGTATTGTTTTCATGATAAAGCTATTTGTTGATAATACTATTGAATATCAGATAATTTGATGGGTAGGGTAGGTGAGGTGTATTTGGGGTTTTATAGTTTGATAATCTTCTTCGAAAATACTTTGTTGTCGGTAGTGATGAAATACATAGCTTTCGGCAAATGACCGATGTTTACATTGCGTTGTCGAGCGGGTACTGTTGCTACCAAAATTTGATCAACAGTATAGATTTGAAACGTTGTGAAATGTAGCGATTCCGGTATGTCTATAAAAAGTAATTCGCTGCAAGGATTTGGAAATATTTTAATATTAATATTATTATCAATTGTTGTAACGGGTGTGGTGCCGATGCTGAACGTAGCGGTGCTTATGCAGTTATTATTGTCTGTTACCGTTACACTATACTCACCAACCGCTAAGTTTTCTATCATCAGGCCGGTATCGCCTGTACTCCAAGATACATTGTAAGGCGTAGTGCCGCCAATAGGGGTAGCAATAGCAGTTCCTGTAGCTCCTGAAGGCGATGGTGATGTTTCTAATTCAATCGTCAGTGGTGTGGGGCTGAATATATTAAAAGTACTTCCCGTTGCACAACCTTCGCTATCGTAAACTACTAAGGTATAAGCACCTATTGAGAGGTTGTGTAGATCTTGTATGGTAGCACCGTTGCTCCAGTTATATTCATAAGGTGGTGCGCCTCCGGTTAGGGTAATTTCTATACTACCATTATTTTCGCCAGCACATTGTATAGCGGTGGCTTCTCCTTGTAAGGTTAAATTTGGAAATATTTGAATAACAAAACTTCCGCTAAAGGTGCAGTTGTGATGGTCAGTAACGGTATAAGTATAGTTTCCGGCAGGTAAGTTGGTGGTTGTATTCCCTTCGGTATTATTACTCCACGTTACTGTGTAAGGAGCTGTGCCGCCGTGCAAGTTATTGATTTGTGCAGAGCCTAAAGGTTGCCCGCAGCCTCCATTGACGGTATATACACCGGCTGAAAGCAGCATAGGTTGCGTAAGGGTGAAAGACTGAATACTGCTGCATCCAACGGCATCGGTGATGGTTACGGAATAATTGCCTTGTGGTAAGTTACTAACCGTTGCTGTGTTTTGACCGTTTGACCACTCATAGGTATAATCAGCATCGTTTGTATTGAGATTAATCACTCCGTCATTATTGTTATAACAACTGATGTTTTCGGTGGTGGCATTGTTAGCAACAGCAGTACAGCTATTGATAATAATCTTTCCTTCATTAAAAGTGGCATCAATGGTTTGGAGTATGCCGTTTCCCATATTTCTGCCAATTTCTATGGCAACAGGCTCATTGCTAAAGGAAACTAAGGTACTATCGCCAACGACGCCTATTGCTCGAAATGACATCGTAACTAATGCCGTTCCGTCTGTGATAGAAACGCCCTGCGTACTCAGGTCTGCCCAAGAAAGTGCCAAGTTACCTGCTTGTGTATTTCCATTAATAATAGCACCGTCTAAGGCATCGCCTTCGGCAGTAATGAGTTGGACGACTGCACTATTCCAATGCACAGAAAACTGGGTACTGACAATATTATCAAAATGGCTAGCGGTAAGCTGAATACTAAGCGTTTCTCCGCTCTGAACGGTATAGTTACCGATATGAAAAATTGGATTATTCTGGGCGTATAGGGAACAGAGACAAGCCCATAACGCGAGGATTACTGTTAAGGTTGTTTTCATTGATTTGGTTTGTTGTGTTAAACTATCTTTATAGCGGTTGTATGTCTATACACATAACAAACGTAACCAATTTTTCCCAATTGTCTTATATTTTTATTAGAATTTATTAGAATTTGTTAGCAGCGCAAACGAAAACCGACTCCATGGATATTTTCGATACGTAACTTTTTATCGCTGCTGAGGTATTTGCGGAGGCGAGAGATAAATACATCTAAACTGCGTCCTAAGAAATAATCATCTTCACCCCAAAGTGTTTCTAATATCAAGGAGCGTTTTATTACTTCGTTAGGGTGTTTGGTAAAAAGCAGCAACAGGTCTGCTTCCTTTTGCGTGAGGTTGCGTGACTGCTCCTTATCATGAAAAAGGGTAAGGTTTTTATGGTCTAATGTGTATTCGCCTATCTTAAAAGTGGTCTGCGCGGCAATGGCTTCGGTAGTAATGATGGCAGATGGAGTGCTTTTTTTACTCCTTTTGAGAAATACTTCTATCTTCAGCATGAGTTCTTCGATACTGAAAGGTTTAGTCATGTAGTCATCTGCACCCAAGCGGAGACCATGCAATTTATCTTCCTTTAAAGATTTGGCGGTGAGGAAGATTATGGGTGTGTCGCTATCTTTTTTGCGAATTTCTTGAGCGAGCGTAAACCCGTCAACTTCAGGTAGCATTACATCTAAAATACAGAGGTCAAATGTTTGTGCATTGATGGCTTGCAATGCTTTTTTGCCGTCATCACAATAAGTTATCTGATAACCGTTCAGCTCGAGGTTGTCTCGAGTTACAAAGCTCAGGCTTTCATCATCCTCAACGTATAGCAGGTGCGGCTTTATCATATTAAAGGTTATAGTGAGCGGACAAATCTTATAAGATTGATACCTTTATTTCAGGAATACAAATCTATATAATTTTTGAATAGGTTGATAACGTTAAAATTATTCACTTAGTTTTCATTTAATTAATTCCATATCAATTTGTCGTTTAGCGAGGTCAGCACCTTTGATGCGTACCCGCACGATGTCACCTACTTTGATGATGGTACCGGTGTGTCTGCCTTTTACGCGCAAGCGGGGTACTTCAAAATCAAACGGTTCTTGAAATGCATCAAACCCTATCAAGCCTTCGCTCTTGCTTTCTTTCAATTCTATAAATATTCCTTTTTCGATGATGCCCGAAACTACACCGTCAAATGCTTGCCCAATGCGAGTTTCAACATATTCAACCTGTTTGTATTTGATAGATTCGCGTTCTGCTTCCATCGCTTTGCGCTCCTGATTGGATACGTGTTTGCATTTTGATTCGAGCAATTCTTTATCGGTGCGGAATATATTTTTAGCCAAATTTTTTTCTAAAATCCGATGCGCCAGCACATCCGAATAGCGGCGTATTGGTGAGGTGAAATGCGAGTAAAAATCAAATGCCAAACCGTAATGCCCGATGTTGTTAGTGCTATATACCGCCTTAGACATAGTGCGAATCGCCAATGGTTCAAGCAGCTTGAGGGTATCGTCAGTTTCGGTAGCTTTCGCTAACCTGTTGAATGATTCAGCAATTTGTTTCGGCGTATCAATTTCTACTTTGAAGCCCATCATTTTGGCAAACAGCGCGAAATCTACCAACTTGTCCATATCGGGAGCATCGTGAATGCGATACACAAACGGAATTTCTTGTTGCGACTTCCGGTGTATATACGTGGCTACTGCTCTGTTGGCAAGTAGCATAAAATCTTCGATGAGTAGGTGTGCATCTTTTCGTTCTTTTACATACACTTCTACAGGCACGGCGTTTTCGTCTAAGCGGAATTTTACTTCATCCGATTCAAAATTAATTGCGCCGTGCTTAAATCGCTTCTCGCGGAGGTGTTTTGCAATTGTATTTATAATTTGTAATTCTTCTGCAAATTTTCCGGCTCTGGCATCAAGTACTTCTTGTGCAGCTTCATACGAAAAACGATGTGCAGAATGAATAATAGTTTTGCCGAACCACTCATGCTTTATCTGAAAACTTTTGCTGTCAAAAATAAATACTGCAGAGAAGGTGAATTTGTCCTCGTTCGGGCGCAATGAGCAGAGTTCGTTGGATAGTTTTTCGGGTAGCATGGGCAGCACCCTATCTACCAAATAAACGGATGTGGAACGCCGGAATGCCTCTTTATCTAACGCCGAATCGGGTTGAACATAGTGCGTCACATCTGCAATGTGTACACCTATCTCATAATCGCCATTCTCCAGTTTTTGATAAGAAATAGCGTCATCAAAATCCTTTGCATCTTCGGGGTCAATGGTGAATGTGAGGATGGAGCGGAAGTCGCGGCGGCGGGCAACTTCTTTATCTGGAATAGTAGTATCTAGTGTATTTGCTTCGCGCATCACCTCGTCTTCAAAAGCGAGCGGGAAGCCATTATCCACCAAAATACTTTGCATGGCTAACTCGCTTTTATTGATGTTATTGACAACTGCCGTGATGACACCTTGAGGCATCATGTTGCCTTGCGTAGCCCACTGTGTAACCTTTACCACAACGGTATCGCCCTCGTGAGCACCGGCGAGATCGGCGTGTTCTACACGAATATCCATGGGGATATTTTCGCGATGTGGCACCACAACTGCGTACTTACGCAAAATTTTGATGGTACCCATAAAATGGGCGGTAGCTCTTTCTTTTACTTTTTTGATTCTTCCTTCGAGGCGTTTGCCGCGTCTTGGCGAAAGTTTTACAATCACCTTGTCGCCATGTAACGCATCTCCCACGTAGGCAGCGGGTACGAAAACATCATTCTCCAATCCGTTGCAAATAATAAATGCGGAACCAGAGCGCGTCATATCTACATAGCCTTCATATTCAGTGGCGGCAAAGGAGTTTGTGGGAGTGTTTTTTGTGTTTTGTTTGGTAGTGTTTACTTGCGGTGTTGTTTTATCTTTTATATTCCTATTAAGGGCATATTTGTTGCCGGCAAGATGCAGGATGATTTGTTTTTCTATTAGCTGATTTAGGGCTTGATGCAGCGCATCTTTATTATTTTCTAATTTTAATTGTCGAGTAATAATGCCAGAGTTGTATTGTTTTTTCGGGTTTTGCTCAAACATTTTCCGTAGCGCAGTAACGAGATGGGAAGAAGAAGATTGCTGCTTGGACGACGATTTTTTATTCTTTTTAGGAGTTGTTTTTTTTACTTCTGTCATTCAATAAAGTTTTATTATTTTTTGCAAAGATACGTATTTTCTGCTTAGAAAGTTGCTTCTTTGCATACAGAACACGCATAGTATTTGTATATGACATACGAAGATTACCAGCACAATTTATTACCCATTTTACCAATCGAACCGGGTGTGTATCGCTTCATTTCACCGAGTGGCGAAATATTGTATGTAGGGAAAGCAAAAAATTTGCGAAGTAGGGTAGCGTCATACTTCGGCGAGCGCAAAGACAAACCACAAAAGGTTGCAGCGTTGGTGCGACATGCGCAGGAAGTCACGTTTACGATTGTTGAGTCGGAGCACGATGCGTTATTGTTAGAGTGTACGCTCATCAAAGAATTTCAGCCACGCTACAATGTAATGCTTAAGGATGGGCGCAGCTATCCGTATATCTGCATCAAGCAGGAGCGATTTCCTCGCGTATTCATTACCCGAAAGGTGATTAAAGATGGTTCATTGTATTTTGGTCCGTACATTGCGGTAAAAAATGTATACGCTATTTTAGATTTAATAAAAAACTTGTTTCCGTTAAGAACTTGCCAGCTTGCGCTAACAGAAGAGAATATCCGAAAAGGAAAATTCAAAGTGTGTTTGGAGTATCATATCAAAAATTGTGCAGGATCCTGCGTTGGGTTTGAAACGACTGAGGATTACAACAAAAAAATTCAACAAATAAAAAATATCTTACGAGGAAATTTCGCCTCCGTAAAAACGCACTTTAAACAAGAGATGATTCGCCATTCCGAAAATATGGATTTTGAAAAGGCACAGGCACTTAAAGATAAATTGTCGGCGTTTGAGGATTACCAAGCCCGCTCAACGGTGGTGAGTGCTACCATGCAGGACGTAGATGTATTCAGCATAGCAACAGATGAAAAAATGGCATTTGTACATTTTTTGAAAGTGGTGGATGGCGCAATTATAAACACGTTCACTTTGGAGATGACAAAAAATTTGAATGATGACGAAACTGATTTGTTGACATTCGCCATAACAACACTGCGGCAGCAATTCAGCAGCGAGGCACCAGAAATAATTGTATCTCATCAAGTTGAAGTTACCGATAAAAAAATAATAGTGACTGTGCCAAAAATTGGCGACAAAAAAAAGCTATTGGAGCTTTCGGAAAAAAATGTGAAATACTACCTCCTCCAAAAACAACGCGATGAAGCCACCAAAGCCGGTAAACAAACCAGTGTGATGCGAATTTTGTCAACCCTACAAAAAGATTTGCGGATGTCTGTTTTGCCAACACACATAGAATGTTTTGATAACTCTAATATACAAGGATCTCATCCTGTTTCATCGTGTGTTGTTTTTCGTAATGCCAAGCCGTCTAAACGAGAGTATCGCCACTACAACATCAAATCGGTAACGGGACCCAACGATTTTGCTTCAATGGAAGAGGTTGTTTTTCGCCGTTACAAGCGATTGCTTTCGGAGGCGCAACCGCTACCGGAACTCATCATTATTGACGGCGGTAAAGGGCAGTTGAGTGCCGCAGTAAAAAGTTTAGAGGCATTAGATATTTATGATAAAGTAACCGTAATTGGTATTGCTAAAAAGTTGGAAGAGATTTATTTTGCCAACGACTCGCTGCCTCTGTATATTGACAAAAAATCGGAATCCCTCAAGCTGATTCAGCAAGCACGCAACGAAGCACATCGCTTTGCGGTAACGTTTCACCGCACCAAACGCTCGCAAAATTTTACCACCACCGAGCTTACAGACATTCCGGGTGTCGGCACAAAAATAGCCGAAAAACTTTTAGTACACTTTGGTTCCGTCCGCAAATTGCAAAGTGCTTCTTCTGAAGCTATTGAAGCAGTAATTGGCAAAACAGCCACCCGTAAAATTATTGATTATTTTACAGCACACTAAGCTGTACATACCCATTTTGGCACTAAAATTGGCACGATATTCTACCATTTTTGGGGTATTTTATTATCATACATATAATACTACTTTTGCGGATGTTCTTGCCGTTACGATAACCTTGTTTTTGCGCCATTGTTATATTTAGAAATTTTACATAGTTAACTATTTATAAATCAACATGTTAGTTGTGTATCAGTTTCTGTAAAGACTGTGAAACATGAATAATATTACCATATATAAGCACGTACTATTGTTATTTTTTTGCTGTGTGAACACTGTTGTGGCTTTCGCCCAATGCCCTACTGCAAACCAACCTGCTGCACCCGGAACAACCTGCTCCAACGCGCCTGTTTTTTGTGGTGATGTGTTTGATAACTATTGTAGTGTCACGTCAGCAACGCCAAATGTGCAAGTCATATCCAGCTTTACCGGAACCATTGATAATGTGCAATTTGTGGGTTTTATACCTACTGCTTCTTCAGTTAGTATTCAAATAGATTTTTCTAATTGCGCCAACAACGATGGCTTGCAAGGAGGTGTTTTTCAAACACCTAACTGCATCGGATATTCTTCAGTTTCCAATGTCTTTAATCCGGGCGGACAAGGTATGTTTGATTCCGGTTCGTTTATACTCAATACAAATATTACTGTCAATCCGGGTGAAGTATATTATCTGATTATTGACGGATTTAATGGCGATGTTTGCGAATGGGAGGTAACGGTTTTGGATGGCATTTCGCCTTCGCCCGATTTAGCAGCACCAACAAGTATTACGGGACCCAATATGCTTAATGGTACGGCGCGTGTTTGTCAAAATCAACAAGATGCTTTGTTCGTTGTATCCCCAGTAGTAGGCGCAGCCTCGTACCTGTGGACACTGCCTGTTGGAGCAACCATGACACCATTAAATACTCGCGCAGATTCTATTTTAGTTAGCTTCGGAGCTATAGGCGGACAAGTATGCGCTCAAGCACGTAGCTATTGCGATACCTCATTAATCGCTTGTGTAAGTGTAGCAACCATACCTCCGTTGAATACCAGCATTAGGGATACTATTTGTTTAGGCAGCGTGTATGACTTTAATGGCACTTCACTTTTTACTTCCGGTACATACAAAGATACTTTGCAGGCATCAACAGGATGCGATAGCATCGTTACCTTAGATTTGCGCGTTCAAAACCCTGCTGTATCTTCCTTGAATCGAACCATTTGTGATGGAGATTCATTTACAGTAGGTGATAGTATTTATTCAGAACCTGGGTTTTACACTACGCTGCTACAGAGTGTCGCTGGTTGCGATAGTATTGTCAATCTCACTTTACAAGTAGTGCGTGCCGAAATTTTGCCTTCTAATTCATTAGCCTGTGGCGATACAATCATATTGGATGCAGGCCTTTCTACAGGAGCAAATAGTTTTGTTTGGACTACCTCGACCGGGCATATCGTTAGTGGTAGTAATACGTCCATGTTACATATTGATCAACCCGGTATGTATCACTTGTCTGTATCAAACGGTATGTGTACAGATACTGCCTCGATAGCTGTAACCAATAGTGGTGCTGCTGGAAATGCTATTCTCATGGGTGGTGAGGTGGATTGTTTGCAAGACTCGCTCATGTTGGATTTTATCATAGTGTTAGTAGATACAATTACTATTTATGACCCTAACGGAGATGTCGTTTATGGCTTTAATTGGAATACCGGTATATCTACTGGATCGCCGTATGCACATCAACCGGGTATATTTACCATAATAGGAACTGATGGCAATGGGTGTACCGTTTCCGATACTACATTGATAACTTCTTCGGGTGTATTACCCGATGCTGCAGCGATAGGCGCTACACTAACCTGCGGTGCTGCTAATGCGCAACTGCATGGCAACTCCACCACTAACGACGTAACGTATAGTTGGATAGGTCCTTTAGGAGAAACATACAATTCACAAAACCCGATAGTGACAAATATCGGGCAATATATATTGACAGTTCACTTAGGTAGTTGCACGGCACAAGATACTGCTTCGGTAGTTGCAGATATCAGTGCGCCAACTACTACAGCTACAGGTGGTAGCCTGACGTGCGTGATAGATTCAGTACAATTAGTAGGTATAACTTCAGCCGTAGGTGCAACTTTTGCATGGGCAGGACCCGACCCTGATTTTAATACAACAATAGCAAATCCATTCGTGGATGTGGCGGGCGTTTATACACTCACCATTTCGCTGGGAAATTGTACGAATACTGATACAGCTGTTGTTACTGCTAGCACGGCATTGTCAGTAGCGGCAAGTGCAAGTGACATAACTTGTGCGGATACTCTCACGCATTTACAGGCAAATTCAAACTTGAATAATGCTTCATTCAGCTGGACAGGACCTTTGGGGTTTACAGCGGTTACGGCAGATACTGATAACACCGTAGCGGGGCAATATATCGTCATTGCCACATTAGGCAGTTGTACAAGTTCAGATACTGTGGTCGCTTTATTAGATACAATTTTACCTAATGTTGCAGCTTCGGGTGGCGTATTAACTTGCGGCAGCAATGGCGTGCAACTCACCGGCAACTCAACTACTTTTAATGTTACGTATAGATGGACAACTCCTTCGGGGAGTATAATACAACAACAAAATCCTATAGTTACAGAAACGGGTACGTATACCCTACGGGTGAATGTAGATTTCTGTTATGCAACAGACACGGCGGTTGTGATGCCCGATGCGACACTGCCAAATGTATCGGCAAATGGAGGCGTAATTGCCTGCGGGCAAGATTCCATTCAATTGTTTGGCAATAGTAGTACAAGTGGTGCTGTACTTTCATGGACAGGACCCGACCCTAATTTTATTACTACAACTAATAACCCTTTTGTACATACTGCGGGTGTTTATACCTTAACAGTAAATGCTAATGGTTGTACAAATACTGATACTGCTGTTGTTATGAGTTTGGGTGCTTTCCCATCCGTCACTGCGTCGGCAGATACGATTAACATTGATTGTAATGACCCTTCAGCACAGCTTGTTGTTAGTCCTGCATCACCAAATAATACCTATCGCTGGCTGTTGCCGAACGGCACAGTTTTAGCAAATATGCCAACTACCACAACTTCCAATAGCGGCGCATTTATCGCCGAAGCAACAACCGCTTCGGGATGTGTCGGGCGAGATACGGTAATTGTGTTAGCAGACTTTCAAGCACCGCAACTTTCAGCTTCAGCCGATACCTTGAAATGTGTCGGAGATTCTGTACAAATATTTTTAAACAACACAACTGTTGCACAAACAGCAATATATCAATGGACGAATATAAATGGCTTCTCATCAATGCTCGAAGACCCTTTTGTTCAAACAAGTGGCACGTATAATGTTATTGCAACGGCAACCAATGGTTGCAAAGATACTTTAGCAGTGCAGGTAGTAGCGCTGCCCATGCCACAACTTGGCATCAATGGCGAGGATATTACGTGTACACAAACTAGCATTACACTTTCGGCAAATACCACAGCATCCATTTCAGACTATCTTTGGTCGGGCAATGGTGTTAATAGTACCCAACCAACTATTTCGGTATCGCAAGGTGGTACATACCAATTAGCAATTACTACAATAGATGGCTGTAACGTATTCGCTACTATTTTGATAGATAAAGATACCATTGCGCCTATTGCTGATGCTGGTACTCCCACAATGCAAGTATCCGACTGTAATGGAAACAATACTTTCATGTTGGATGGAAATGCGTCATCACAGGGAGTTAATTTTAACTATAACTGGACGACAACTGCCGGCACAATTATTTCTGCACCTAATAATCTTAGCATTACTGCCGCTGGCGTGGGTAGGTATTATTTGATGGTGACGAACAACCTAAATGGCTGCACAGCAATAGATTCTATTTTGGTAATAGCAAACGGCAACGGCATCCAGCAAGTGGCTTGGAACATTGTTGAACCTACTTGCTTTGGCGATGCTGATGGCAGTATTATTCTTGATACCGTTTTTGGTGGCACGCCACCTTATATATTTGTAGTGAACGATACGATGGACGCCCTGAGTGGCACATTCAATTACCTGACCGCAGGCGTTTATAACATATTGATTACTGATGCTGCAGGTTGCGAGTCAGATACTACTATTGTATTAACACAACCACAACCTTTCGTAGTTGATTTAGGGGAGGATATGCAAATTATACTTGGTGATAGTGCCCAAATTTTTGTTCAAACAAATGTTACTGCATTGGATACCATTATTTGGTCGCTACCTCAATTATTAGTTTGCGATTCGTGTTTACAAACATTTACACATACTTTATTAAACAGCACCCAACTGGATATCATGGTTAGGGATGAAAATGGTTGCGTTGCCATTGACAACCTTCGGATTTTAGTAGAAAAACCTAAAAATGTATTTATACCAACCGCTTTTTCACCCAACAATGATGGCTTCAATGATGTATTTTTTATACAAGCTGATGCCTTAGCAGTCAGCGTGCGTGCCTTCCGTATTTTTAATCGCTGGGGCGAAATGATGTTTGTATCCAACAATACATTGCCAAATAACCAATCACAAGGTTGGGATGGCAATTTCCGTGGCGAGCGGCTCAATCCGGCTGTGTTTGTTTACTACGCCGAAATAGAATTTTTGGATGGCTCAGTAAAGATTTTTGAAGGTGATATAACCCTTTTGAGGTAGATGATACAGAAAAAAACTTTTTTGAAGCAGTATTTCAAATTGTGCTGTGAGTTCTTGTATGATAACAAACACAATTTTTGTTATGCCAAAAAATTAACACACTGACGAAATAAAACACAGGAGTATAAATTTTGTACATACTCCTGTGTTGGAAAAAAATTTGAAAAACTAAAACTGATACTGAACCCCAATATCTAAGCCTTGCCGGATGTTGTGTGTAGCCCTATTTCCTTTATATTCCCACGTGCTAAATTCAGAAGGTATTCCTGAGTAT
>JAGOHC010000122.1 GCA_017996375.1 Saprospiraceae bacterium
AAGCGATTTATTTTCTGTAAATCCTTCTAAGTCGTGCAGGATGCAACTCAACAACTCCTTTGGGTGTTCGAAGTAATTGCTTTTTACAGATTGTAAGAAATTATCCATTCCGTAAAGTTCTTTTTTGTTGTTCTCTGCTTCAACGATACCATCAGTATATAATATTACCTTATCACCTATTTCCAGATAAGTTTTTAAAATAGCAGTATATTCTTGGATGTTGGGCATTAAGCCAACATACATACCTAAATCTAAAGTTTCTATTATTTCGGGTTCGGATTTACCTTTTCTAATAATGATAATTGATTCGTGCTGCCCACAAATAGAAAGTGTACCATCTTTGTAATGCAATAAGGAAAGAGTCAGGTTTCTAAAATCTTTCATTCTATCATGGATATTGCTATACAATATGGAATTCATTCGAATTATAACCTCTGAAAGATCAATATCTTTATCTTCTATTACAGAACGAAAAGCGGTTTGTGCCATCAACATCACTACGCCGGATTGCAACCCGTGGTCAGTAACATCGCCGATAGCAAAATATACACTACCATCAGGTTGAATGAGAATGTCATAATAATCGCCACCGATTTCTGTTGCGGGTAACATTCTTGCTGCAAAGGATAAATTTTTATAACCTTCCCATTCAGAATTTTGTGGAAGCACCATTTTTTGTATGCGCCTTGCCACATCCAATTCAGCACTCATACGATTGTTTTCGAGGGTAAGGCGATTATGTTCTTCGGCGGCAGTATGAATGTTATTCACAACAAACGGAATTGTTTTTAGTATTTTTTGAATCATACCAACTTCAAAAATAACTATTAATAATGTAAAAATGAAAATGATTATCCATATAAGAACGAATACTCGAATATGAACAGGGCTAATACGTTCGGTAATTGTTTCCTGTTTATGTAGTAATGCTTGAGCGTCGTTTACTTCAAGTGCTTTTTTATATTGTATTACTTCGTTTTTTGTCATTAGGTGATATTCGAAATCTACACCTCGATTTATAAGTGCGACAACCAAACTAAACAAAGCGATAAAAAACCAAATGATTGCAGCATTTCGACTAATAATAACGCCAACTAAAAAAATGCAGGTTAAGGAAATTGAGACATCGAATAGCAAACTGGTGGCGGTGTTTACATTTATATGTACAGTTACTAATGACAAAATTAATATAGCTGCTACCGAAATGTATCTGGTGAAATTATCCAAAAAATTACTGCCTGTAATGCTGTTTTTTAATACCCTAAAATTATAGATACCGGAGCAAAAATTAAAAAGCCAAACTGCTGGGAATAAAAAGTAGTCCCGACTTGGGTCAGGTAATTTTCCGAATTCAAAAACTTGAAAGATAAAGTGCAAAGACAATATTACTACGAGCGTAATATTAAACGAGAGAAGTATTTTCCTTTTCGCATGAATAGAGGGAGCTGTTAGTAATTCAACAGACTCTGTAAGTACGTCTGTTTTTTTCTTCTCGAGTACTTGCATTTGGTTATTTAACATATACTTGGGTCTGGATGGTTATATCCATCATTTCGTCGTGATTATGATAATATCGTTCTGCCTTTTGGTATAAGTCAGCAACCTCTTTTCGTTGTCCGATAAATGCAAATAAACCCCAAAGTAACATTTTTCCTAAGTGTAGGCAGTTCTCTTTCAGTTCGGGAGAGCCTTCAATTCCTTGGTTGTCCACAATTATTTCTTCGGTTAATGTTAAGGTAAGGTTGCACTGCATAGCAATCATAGGCAGTGTGTTCATGATATTTCTGTTGCCTTCATGGTATTGACTATGTTTTTTAATTAGTTTTTGAACTATTTGCGGTCCTCGGAAGGTTGAGTCATTAACATCTACAATAAAAATTATGCCATTTGGCTTCAAAATGCGATATAATTCTTGTAAAGCTCCTTCTGGGTTCAATAAATGAATAAATAAGAAGCTGGCATGAATAAAATCGAAGTGATCGTTAGGGAATCCCGTATCGTATATGCTGCCTTCACTCCAGTTTACGGCAGGGTTTACAATTTTTCCGTACATTATCAAATCGGGAGAAATATCCATTCCGTAAAATTCGTAAGTAGTGAACTTTGGATTTTTTTGTAACATGGAAATTAACACTCCCGGTCCACAGCCTATGTCCAAAAACTTTTGACCTTTTTTCTGCAAAGCAAAATTTTCTAAGAATAATTTTTGCGTGCTGTACATCAAGCGGGCTTGTGTTGTCAGGCGCGGCAGCTCATCTTTTAGCGATAAAGGTTGCAGATATATATTGTTAGCTGTGTTAAAATATGGGCGCAAAAATTCAAATTCTTCGGCATGTTTTTGTAAGTGTTGCAGTAGGGAAGGATGCTCAAAATAATTCAAATCATTAATAATATTTACATACCGCCGTGTTTTGGTATATAGTGAATTCACTACTTCTTCATTTTCTAAATGTAATACAACTACTTCACCATTAATGGTTTGAACGGTTCCGTGTTCTTTAAAGTCATAACTGCGCTGATAAAAAGGTTTTAACTTAATATGAATACCAACTAATGTGATGAAGTAAATATCAACAGATAATAATTCATAAATGGAACAAAATAAATATCCAACCAACAATGCTGCGATGCGATTCCCGCGATACTCTTCTAATTCGACCCTTCTGCCAATCTGAATGGCAAGTCCTTTTGATTCAATGCCCCAACGAGTTGTGTGTTCGTTGAACTGCGGAAAAGCAGATACTAAGGAAACTAAGTTATCTCCATCATAAGCGGCAAGATGTAGCCCAATTTCATCCAAATCTGAGCTTAACATAAAATCACCGTAGCCTTGTCCGTCCTGAAAAACTTTTTTACGTATGGCGACAATGGCTTCTTGAGCATCTTTAAAGAAGAGCCAGCGCAGGGTTATATTTTTCATACAATAGAGTGAGTAATCTTTTAAAGTAAGCTAAAAAAATCCTTTGTATAAATGGAAAAAAGTATTATTATATGTATTTGTTTTCATAGAACGAAAGCTACAAAAAAAAAATAAGTTCAAATCTATTTTTACAAAATAACTTTTACACTGGTATTAATTTTAATTTTTTAAAAGAACATTGAATCCTAAACCTTCTACATTTCTAAACAGAATCGGTATTAACATAATTTTATCACGAATTTATGTTTTTATTAGTAGTTCAAGTCCACATAATATTTTACTTTTGTGGAAGCGTCTAAATTAAATTAACGTTTATGAAAATTTTACTGACTAACCTTTTGCTATTTATAGCCCTGACATTGACAGCGCAATTAGACCCTGTGAAATGGTCTTACGACACAAAAAAAATTAGTAATACCGAGTACGACTTAATTTTTACAGCCAATATTCAAGACGGGTGGACTATCTATTCGCAATACCTTGAAAGCGATGATGGACCTGTCCGTACCTCCTTTGATTTTTTCAAAAACCCAGACTACCAATTAGTAGGGAAAGCATCTGAGGGTGGTGGTAAAAAAACTATGTACGATAATGTATTTGGGATGGAGCTGATAAAATTTTATCACAATGCCATCTTTACCCAACGTATAAAAGTTACTCCCGGCAAAGCGCTTAAAATAAAAGGTTATCATACTAGTATGGCTTGCGATGCAAGTAAATGTTTGCCACCGAAGGAGGTAGATTTTGAATTCAATATTTTACCTTCGGGCAATACTGAAACGCCACCACCACCAGTACCTGCAAATAAACCTACTAACAACAAGCCACAGACTGCGCTAAAAAATAACACTACCAACAAAGCTACTTCGGTAGGCGAAAAAAAAAATGATAATATAATCGTAGCTCCCGTTACTGAAACGGGTATCCCAGCAACTGATACAAGTGCAAATCAAACCAATGCTGCACAAACAGATATTGCTGCTCCACAAGATGAGAACTTTAAGGGTTTTTTTGATGCCAAGCGCGAAATTGATGCCTCAAAATGGCAGCAAGAATGTGGCAATGAGATTGAGGAAGTAACTAATAGTACATCAAATTGGTGGACGTTTGTTTTAGGATTTTTTGGTGGCTTGTTGGCACTCCTCACACCATGCGTTTTTCCCATGATTCCACTAACGGTGAGTTATTTCACAAAAAGTAGTAAGGATAGAGCATCAGGCATCAGAAACGCACTCATTTATGGCAGTTCTATTATATTAATATATTGCATTATCGGTATTGTGCTGACCAGCATCTTTGGTCCCACCGTATTAAATGAGATGTCTACCGATATGTATTTCAACTTGATATTTTTTATAGTATTCGTAATTTTTGCGATTTCATTTTTTGGCTATTTTGAAATCACCTTACCAAGTTCGTGGGCAAATTCTACCGATCGCGCAGCTGATCAAGGCGGATTAATCGGCATCTTCTTCATGGCATTTACACTGGCGTTGGTTTCGTTTTCGTGTACGGGGCCAATCATCGGAACGTTGTTAGTACAAACAGTTTCCGGCGAGAATGATATGTTGTTCGGGTTAGCACCCGTTAAACCCTTGATGGGGATGTTAGGCTTTTCATCAGCATTGGCATTACCTTTTGGCTTATTTGCGGCCTTCCCAAGTTGGCTAAATTCCTTGCCAAAATCGGGTAGTTGGATGACTAACGTAAAAGTAACTTTAGGATTTTTAGAGTTGGCATTAGCCTTAAAATTTTTATCCACTGCTGATATGGTTCGCCATTGGAATTTCCTGAAGTTTGAATTGTTTTTAGGATTATGGATTATTATATTTCTATGCTTGGCATTATACCAATTTGGATTCATCCGTTTTCCTCACGATGCACCACTTAAAAGAATTACCCTTCCACGCTGGATAATCGGTTTAAGTTCACTTTTATTTGTAGGCTATATAGCCAACGGTTTAATCAATTACAAACCACTATCGCTATTGAGTGGGTTAGCACCACCAGTGCATTACAATTTTTTCCGCCCTATGACTTGTCCACACGGATTGGATTGCTACCACGATATTGATGAAGCATTAGCGGTAGCGCAAAAAGATAACAAACCACTTTTTGTTGATTTTACCGGTTATGGCTGCGTAAATTGCCGTAAGATGGAAGAAAATGTTTGGGTAAAACCTGAAATTAATACATATTTGAAAGATAAATATGTATTGGTTTCACTATATGTAGATGACCAAAAACGACTATTCCCAGATAGTAAACAAATGTATTTGTTGGATAAAGTTACAAACCAAAAACTTCGGACAGAAGGCTCAAAATGGGCAGCGTATCAAATCAGTAATTTTGGTAAAAATTCTCAACCTTACTACGTACTGATGCACAATGATGGTAAAACGCTCTTGAACAAACCGCGTGACTATACGCCAAATGTTAAAGTATATGAAAACTTCTTGGCTTGTGGGTTAGATGCGTTTAACAAGTTGTCGGCAAGTAAATAAACTTTTTCATAAGTAATTTAAACATCGGGTATTGCAAATGTCCGGTGTTTGTATTTTTGAAAAACTAATAATTCCCCTATGAAATTAATTTTTGGTCTACATCTCGATGAGCAATCTAATGCACCAAATTATTTGCAAAATGAGGAGCATATAATTATAGGCGAAAAGCGATTTTTGCCCTATTTGGAAGAATGTTTAGGCATTGAATTAATAGACGATGCCGGTTATATGCGCTTGTTAAGCTATCGAAATGTGTTGTCACATTTCAGCAATCAACAACCTGATGTTTTTTATGCAAAATCATTTGAAGCCGATGCTATGGCAACTACGACGAAAGTGCTGCATTTACGTGATGAACTTTGTCTTGCAGGGTGGGAATTTAATTACGTCGAGTCGCAACTTCCACGCTTAAAAACTTTAACAGAAATTGAACAGTTATTAACTGATTTTCCAATCGGATTTCCTGAGCGATTTTGGGCGGTACATAGTAAAATTCAACAAGCTAATTTTCCTTTTGAAACAATATTACTCAATGAGCCTTTAAAATTATTACCAAAACATTGGCAGCAACTTTTTGCTACGCTCAAACACAGTGGAATTAACATACAGGAATTACTAAACGCACAACATCAAGATAGCGAAACCACAAATTTGCAATTGCTACAAAAGAATTTAGCACAGCAAAAGTTCATCAAGCGAGAAGCAAAGTCCGACAGTTCCATTATCATTTTACGCGGAGAGCGTGAAGCAGATATTGCCACTTTTATTGCACAATTTGCATTGCAAAATTCTGATTTTCAACCATTTTGCATCATTCCTGAAAAGAATAGAATATTAGATGATGCCTTTTCGAAGGCACAAATTCCTACAATGGGATTGTTGTCATCTTCAGCAGCACGCCCGTCTTTACAACTGCTGAAATTAGCCACTGCATTTTTTTGGTATCCTATTGACCCATATAAAATATTGGAGTTTCTTACTACACCACTTAAACCTATTGCCGACGATTTAGCGAAGGTAATTGCCGAGCAATTTGCACAGCGTCCGGGTTTAGAAGATAACTTAAATTACTTTGTTGCCCAATTTTTAAAGGAAGCTGAAAGCGAAAATAACAGAGATATTTCAACCTTACAAAATCAATATAATTTTTGGTTTGAAAACCGTAAGCGTTACCACATTAATTCGGTAATTCCGATAGAAGAAGCAACTGCTGTTTATAATGAAATTTTAAGATGGGCGCAAGAGACTTTTTTAAACAATAGCATGTTACATTCGGTAGGGTCGTTATCCGTGCAAGCAAAAAAATTAGTTGATATTTTGATGTCACTTTCCGAGACACAGTCGCATATTTCGAGCTTAGAATTGGAGCGCGTTGTTCGGACTGTTTATGAACCTACTCCTATACAATTTGAAGAAGCACAAAACGGACACTTTTCTTTCGTGTATCATCCGAGTGCAATTATAGCCGAAACAGATACAGTGTTATGGTGGAACTTTACACAAACACCTAACAGCCCATTTTTTATGACTTGGTACCCCGACGAAATCGCATATTTTGAAAAAAATAATATCTTCTTAAATCAACCGGAAACGGAAAATGAACGCCTGAATTGGCAGCGTATTCGACCAATATTGCTTGCGAAAAAACAGTTGATAATCGCACTGCCAGATAAAGTGAATGGCGAAGCGGTACATCCCAATATGTTGATTGATAATATCAAAGCAATTTATGGCGATTCATTTCGTGCATTGCAATTTGATATTGACACGCTTACCGGGAATGACTTTTTATTTGAACATAAAAAATTACCAGCTAAAATTAATTACACAATTTGTGAAAAACGAACTGTTCAACCATTCATAAATTTGCCTTCTGGCAAGGCAATTGCAACTTTCGATACGCATCATTTCACAGCATTAGAAACCTTGTTATATTACCCGCATCAATGGGTGTTTAAATACAAAGCCAAACTGCGGAAATCACCTATTTTGAGTATCGTCAAGGAGCATACCTTGAAAGGAAATTTGGCGCACCGCTTCTTAGAATTTTTATTAAAAACACCTTCGGTAACGACTATGTCGCCTGCGGCTATAAAAGATTGGGTACAACAACACCAATATATTTTGCAATGGGAAGGCGCACCGTTGCTCATGTTTGGTAAAGAACCGGAGCGAGCAGCTTTTTTAAACAAAGTAAAAAACGCGTCTATAAAATTAGTTGCGGCTTTACAGAAGAATAATTGGACAATTTTCGCTACAGAGTATGATATCAACGGTACATTTAGTGGCGTGCAGATGAAGGGTAAAGCAGATATAGTGTTAGTTAGAGATAAGGAGAAAGCTATTTTGGATGTCAAATGGTCGGGGATTGTTAAACGCAAAGAATTGTTGAAAAATGAGGAAGACCTTCAATTGGCACTCTATGCTCAACTTTTGGATGCCGAGCATTTGCCACATACTGCATTTTTTATTATTGAAGATGGAAACATATATGCTCGCTCCGATACCGCGTTCCACCAAGCCATTGTCAATGATAAAAAAGAAGATTTCCAACAAACACATCAACGG
>JAGOHC010000123.1 GCA_017996375.1 Saprospiraceae bacterium
CCGTAGCAGATTTGATTACAGGTTATGGCGTTGCGGAGTCGGTTAAGCATTATTACGACATCTACCATCAAAAAACTGTAAAAGGTAAGCGCGTTATCATACAAGGATGGGGCAATGTTGCTTCTGGTGGCTGATACTATTTAGCACAACAAGGTGCCGTTGTTGTAGGTATAATTGATAGGGCAGGAGGGGTGGTTGTCAAAAATGGCTTAACTTTTGATGAAATAACAACGTTGTTTCTTCGCAAGCAAGGAAATGCACTTACCGCCGACAACTTACTACCTTTTGTAGAAGCAAATGAAAAGATTTGGCAAGTTGGTGCAGATATTTTTATTCCAGGTGCAGCTTCTAAGATAGTGAATGCAGCACAGGTGGCAACTATGCAAAGTAACGGATTGGAACTCATATCTTGCGGTGCGAACGTTCCGTTTGTGGATGATGATGTTTTTTTTGGCGATACAGCAAAAAAAACGGATGACGAGATAAGTTTGATTCCGGATTTTATCGCAAACTGTGGTATGGCACGTGTGTTTGCATATCTCATGCAGCCCGATGTACCTGTAACCGACGCAGCGGTATTTAGTGACACATCGTTAGTAATAAAAAAAGCACTAAAAGAAGTATATAACCATAACGCCCAGCCAAAAAAAATATCCGCAACAGCTTTAGGAATTGCACTACAAAAGTTGTTGTCGTAAACAGTTAAATATTGTAGTCGCTAAATCGCTACATTAGAATAAAAAGAATCCAAAAAATTTGTACTCAACGAAAAAAAATATACCTTTGTGGGTATATCGGGTTAGAATTGCTTATTGAGACTATAAGGGTCTTTTTTATATTGTTCCTAATTATTATTTAATTTAAAATCATTCAAAGTACCCTATGACACGGAAATTGTATCTATCATTATTACTAGTTTTGAGCTTCGCTCTAACAAACAGCGTTATTGCTCAAGACAAAAAGAAATCCGATACAGCAACGTCTGTATCTGGTCCGGGTAGTGCATATTACACTACAGGAAAATCTAAGCAAATGTGGGAGCTTGGTATTCATGGCGGTCATGTTTTCATGGCAGGTGACGTGAAGCCAGCATTCCCTTGGGCAGGCTTCGGCGTTGGTGCCCACATTCGCCGTGGTATTGACTACCCATTCTCTTGGAGATTGGATGTTGGTTACCAACAATTCAAAGGATTTAGCCCACGTTCACAAAGCGATGGTTACATTCAAGACAACCGCTTATTGACTGCTGACCCAACTCTTGCTGGTTACTTAGGCAGACCAATTTATTTCAACTACAAGGCTACAACAATCACTACAGACTTCCAAGGTATTTGGAGTTTGAACCAATGGAACTACAAGCAGCGCTTGAAGCGTGTTAACTGGTATGTTTTAGGTGGTATCGGTTTAGATTTCATTAACTCAAAAATGGACTTAAAGGACGGTAGTGGTAATTTGTACAACTTCCCTACTTATGAGGACGTTGCAGCAAACGGAGGTAGTTCCTACGTTAAACAGGTGAGCTACATCAAAGACCAAGCTAATGTAGATGGTAAGTATGAAACTGAATTAGATTACTTCACACCTCACGGCGATGGCTCAAGCTACGAGAAATTTGATCGTCTTGCACTATTCAACGCACAAGTAGGTACTGGAATCTCTTTCAGAATCAATCCAAGATTCAATATCGGTATTGAACATGATGTACGCGTCTTCTTCGGTAACGATGCTGACTTTGTTGATGGCTATCGCTTGAAAGGTGGTGGTATCGAAACACAGTATCGCGATGTTGTAAACTACACAAACGTTCGCCTAAACTTTAACTTGGGTAATAAAGACAAAGCCTCTGAACCTCTTTACTGGGTTGGACCATTGGATATGGTTGCTAACGACTTAGCTGAAGTAAAAGCACGTCCGAAATTAGATTTAACAGACACAGATGCTGACGGCATTATTGATATGTTAGACCAAGAGAAAGATACACCGAAGGGATGTGCTGTGGACACGCGTGGTGTCAAGTTAGATAGCGATGGCGATGGTTATGCTGACTGCAATGACAAAGAGCCATACTCTCCACCAGGATACAAGGTTGACAACAACGGTGTTGCTATGATTCCGAAAGAGACTATCATAACAGAGAAAGATGTTAATAGAATCGTTGATGAAAAAATGGGCAAAATATCAACCAAAAGTGCAAGATCTTGCGATTGGTTCTTACCGACGGTTAACTTCGACGTAAATAAATATTGTGTAAAAGATGCAGAAGCGGCTAAATTACAACAGGTTGCAACTGTATTGAAAAACTGCCCAGATTTAAGAGTAGTTGCTTATGGACATACGGACAAGCCGGCATCTGATGCGTACAATAATGTATTGTCATACAATCGTGCTAAAGCTGCTGTTGATTATATCGTAAGTAACTTTGGTATCTCTCGCGACCGCTTAATCATCAGCTATGGTGGTGAAGGTAGTAACTTGGTTGCCGCTAATGGTTCTAATATGGCTAACCGCCGTGTTGAGTTCCGCACAGCAAATGGCGAACAAGAAATGGGAAGACCTGAAGGACCTGAAGCAGGCTCTGATTGTAAGGGTCGTCGCGTAGGTTCTAACAGATTCGGCTATTAATAGAGTTTCAATAAGTACAAAAAGGGCGCACAAATTTTGTGCGCCCTTTTTAATTTTTGCCAAAGCGAGATAATTTGTAGGTATATATAAGATATTCCTAATTTTACTTAAGGAAACACTTTATAGTTTTGTGGATATTTAATTTTTTAACTAAATATTACAAAAAGCTAAACATTACATATATAAGTAAAATTTTGTAGAAGGCTATACTACTTGTTCATAAAATAATAACAAACCAAATAATAAGACAAAGTTTATCCACCATCATCGAATATTCAACGTAATTAGTCGGTTTTCACTTGGCGATTAGCACAAAAATTCAGAAGTTTGTTGAAAATAACAAGCATAAATGAGTAATTATCGTAATACTACAATTAATACCACAAATACTTTGGCAGGCATAGCCGCATTTGCCCTCATCCTCATAGGGCTATACTATATCGCATCCTTCGTTTTTAAAGTACTCTACTTTGTAGCACCTGTACTCTTAATCATTACACTACTTCTCAACTATCGCATCGTCACCGATTACCTTGCAGGGTTAGTGGATACCCTACGCCGCAATCCAGTCATGGGTATTTTGGGCATCCTACTTACTGTAGTCGCCTATCCGGTAGTAATATTCATGCTCTTCGGCAAAGCACTTTTAGTGCGTAAGGTGCAACGTATGCAAACCCAATTTCAAGAACAATTTGCGCCGCCGAAAGAAAGCGAAGCATTTTCGGAATATGAAGAAATAAAAACAGACGAGCCCGCGATGCGCGAAGAAATGCCACCAATAGAAGAAAAAGCCAAGCAACAACGCAACCAATACGATCAGTTTTTTGAAAAATAATAGTGGCTACTTTTGTAAAACCTCTTTAATATCTGACAACAATTTTCTGCCTTCCGGCGAATATTTCTCCAGCGATTTAGCATCACGTACGCCATACATCACAAATGTAAAATTATCGGCAATGATTTCATCTGGGTGGATAATATAATTTGTATTACCCTTAATCTGGCGAAAAAAGTCGGGTAATTCCTTTAGCGAAAGCGCACTTGAACCATCAGTATTGGCAAGTATATGAGCAGCATTATCACGATATTCGACCGCATAAAGATTGAAAACCAAATAATCAAAAAAGCGTTTTTTGTTTTCTTGAAATCCCGACTCATTGGCAGCAATAATAGGCACGGCATCTAATTTTTTACCTTGTTTATCTGCAAGATGAATAACCCAGTTTAAGTTGATGCCATCAGGATTATAAAGTATTTTTTGCTGCAAAGCATCAGGAAAAATCAACGATTGTTGCAAAGGTACAAATCCTATCAGTTGATACAGTTGTTGTTTTTTAGCAGCGTTTTGTCGCGTATAAATATGCGATAACTCATGGAATAGAGTATGTAACAAAGCCTCTTCATCGCCCTTGAGTGCATCTTTCGGTATCACAATAGCGTTGTCGCGCGTGTAGTACACACCCTCGCCGTAGTGGTTACCATGTGTTTTTATGAGGCGCACCTCTTGTGGAAAAACATGTACTCCAACTTTTTGGCAGGTGGCATAAACCTCACCCATCAAACGCTGCACAAGTCGTTGTTCATTGGCAGAAAAATTGCAAACTTCTGTTCTCATAAAATCCTGATAGCCAGCAAGTTGGTTGTCGCGAGATAATCCTTTATCTAATTTTTTCTTTATTTGAATACTCATTTCCACAGGTTGCACTAATGCAAAATACCCTTCCGAATTATCTGTTGTAATGGCGGATGCAGCGGTAAGGCTATCCAAAAAAACAATACGTTTCGTATCGGACAATCGAACTACGTTTTTGTGCTGATTGGTTTTACAACCAAATACATTTATAAGTAGTGTAATGATTAGGGTAGAGCGAAATATTGTACGCATAGAAAGCACGTGTTATAATTATAATGATGACTTAAATGACACATTAAGGTACTACAATTTTAAAATAAACACTAAAATAAAAATCAACACAATAGCACGAAATATTCCCCCACTACTTGCTATCTTTGTAAAAATCATATTGCCAATATAACAAAAACTTCAAAGAACAAAATTAATAGACAGAAGTTAAATCAACTTCGCAGTTGCAAAAATATATGCAAAGAAAGACGGATATATTAGTATTAGGTTCGGGCATTGCAGGCTTGAGCTTCGCCATTAAAATGGCGCAAACGCGCCCCGATTTGTCCATAACTGTACTAACAAAAACTGACGATAACGAAAGTAATACACGCTATGCACAAGGCGGCGTTGCTGCCGTTTGGGATTTTGAAAAAGACTCTTTCGAGAAACATATCGCCGACACACTCGACGCTGGCGATGGCATTTGTGATGAGCGAATTGTTCGCATCGTGGTGGAAGAAGGACCCGAGCGCGTACGCGAACTTATAAATTGGGGTGCGCGTTTCGACAAAAGTGGAGCCGACAGCTACGACTTAGCACGCGAAGGCGGACACTCCGAGAAACGCATACTTCACTACAAAGACCTCACAGGGTGGGAAATGCAACGCACCATCTTAGAAGAATCTAAGCGGTATCTAAACATCACTATACACGAGCACTACTTCGCCATTGACCTCATCACGCAACACCACTTAGGGCATACCGTTACCCGCGTTACACCTAATATTGCCTGTTACGGAGCGTATGTCCACAATAAGCAAACTAACGAAATAGAAACGTTTTTAGCCAAAGCAACAGTTGTTGCCACAGGTGGTGTCGGGCAGGCATACAAAAATACCACTAACCCAAAAATTGCTACTGGAGACGGTATTGCTATGTTGTATCGCGCCAAAGGAAGAGTCGAAAGCATGGAGTTTATCCAATTTCACCCTACAGCACTCTTCAATCCAGCGGGTGAGAACCCCGACTTTTTGGTGTCGGAGGCAGTACGTGGCTTTGGTGGTATCCTCAAAACCAAAACCGGCGAAGAGTTTATGCAAAAATATGACAAACGCTTGTCATTAGCTCCTCGTGATATTGTTGCCCGCGCAATAGATAACGAAATGAAAACGCGGGGTGATGATTTTGTTTGTTTAGACTGCCGCCATCTGGATAAGGCGGCATTTGTAGCACACTTCCCGACCATCTACGAAAAATGCTTGAGTATCGGCATTGACCCAATGAAGCAAATGATTCCTGTAGTTCCCGCTTGCCATTATTTATGCGGCGGCATCAGAACGGATGATATGGGGCGTTCATCTATCCAACACCTTTATGCCTGTGGCGAATGTAGTTGCACAGGGTTACACGGTGCGAACCGATTGGCATCAAATTCATTGCTCGAAGGTATGGTGTTCGCACATCGCATCCATTTAGATATTGCTGATAATATTGATACACTCTCTTGGCAGCAGCATATTCCTGATTGGAATGCCGCTGGCACAACCGACCCCAAAGAGATGGTACTTATCACGCAGAGCTGGAAGGAGTTGAAAGAAATTATGAGCAGCTATGTAGGCATTGTGCGCTCGAACGTGCGCCTAAAAAGAGCCTTAGACCGCATGTATTTGCTATACACCGAAACCGAAGATTTGTATAACCATACTACTATATCGCCACAACTTTGCGAGCTGCGAAATGTTATAACAATAGGGTATTTAATCACGCGGTCGGCATCGCTTCGGCAAGAGAGCAGAGGCTTGCATTTTACCACCGACTATCCCGATGAATTGCCGTTTATTCAGCAAACAATTTTGTAACAATTCTATTTTTAAGCCTATAAATACTTCGTTATGCACTATTATAAATTAGGTCATGTGCCACACAAACGCCACATACAATTCCGCCAACCAGATGGCACACTTTATCACGAACAGTTATTTTCTACCGAAGGCTTTAGCGATAATTATTCCCTGCTATACCACACGCACCCGCCAACTATGATATTGCAAGTAGGGGAGCCATATTCCGTTGCACCCGAATTATTGCACGACAAACAACTCAAACATCGCAGCTTGCAGGGCTTTCGCGTAAAGCCGGAAACTGATTATCTCAAAAGTCGCAAAGCAGTATTGGTTAATAATGATTGTAAAATAATTCTGGCAGCACCGACACAAAGTATGACAGATTATTTTTATAAAAATGCCGATGCGGACGAAATAATTTTTATCCACGAAGGAAGCGGCATACTAAAAACCATGTATGGTAACTTGACATTTAGCTATGGCGATTATTTGGTAATACCTCGCGGTACGATTTATCAAATTAATTTTAATGATGCCAACAATCGTTTGCTAATTGTAGAATCAGTGGGTGCAGTAACCACACCAAAACGCTACCGCAGTGAGTTCGGGCAACTCATGGAACACTCGCCATTTTGCGAACGTGACATCCGCAAACCCGAAGCTCTCGAAACCCATACCGAGCAAGGTGATTTTCTTTTTTATATAAAAAAACAGGATAAAATGTATCCCTACCATTACCTGAATCATCCTTTTGATGTAATTGGATGGGACGGCTATGTTTATCCGTATGCGTTTTCAATTCACGATTTTGAGCCAATTACCGGACGTGTACACCAACCGCCACCAGTACACCAAACCTTCCAATCGCGTGGGTTTATAATTTGCTCGTTCTGCCCAAGGCTATACGATTATCACCCGTTGTCAATTCCTGCGCCATATCATCATAGCAACATTGATAGTGATGAGGTATTATACTATGTTGCCGGCGATTTTATGAGCCGCAACCACGTAGAGCGGGGCATGATAACGCTACATCCGGGAGGTATTCCGCACGGACCACATCCGGGTACTATCGAAAAAAGCATCGGCAAAAAAGAAACTTTAGAGTTGGCAGTTATGGTGGATACCTTCAAGCCATTGGTCATGACGACAGAAGCTGCCCAAATTGAAGACCCTGACTATTACCAAAGTTGGTTACATCACTAACCCAAGTGCCGCCATTTACGGAAGCCGATTATTGAAACTGCGATGTAGATAACAAACAGAATAGCAAATAAATAACCACCACGCGAAGCAAACAGATAGATGGAGACAGTGTCAATAACTATCCAGTAAATCCAGTTATCTATTTTGCGCCACACGAGCAGGACGGTGGCAATGACGGAAAACACCGTTACGAATGAATCTAAATACGTTGCGGCGGCGGGGGTATAGTTATCAAAAAAATAGCCGAGAATAAGCGTCAATATTGCTCCAAATAGAATGATGTAAAAATGTGTAATTGGTTTTAACCATGTTGCGGGTTGCAGGGTTGGCTGGTCGTTTTCCGAGCGGTCGCATCGCCATTGATACCACCCCCAGATGCCCATGCCTACGTAAAAAAGCTGTAATAAAGTATCTGCGTAAAGCAAAAAATCAAAAAAAGTAACATATGCCCACAGCGAACAGCTCACTAT
>JAGOHC010000124.1 GCA_017996375.1 Saprospiraceae bacterium
TCGTCAAACGATGCGCTATAATGATGGATGTTCTTTTTTCAATTAACTTTTCGATAGCAAACTGAATTGTAGTTTCGGATTCAGGATCAATTGAAGATGTTGCTTCGTCCAAAATTAATATATCAGAGTTAAATACCAAAGCTCTGACAAACGAAATTAATTGTCGTTGCCCCATTGAGAGCGTTGCACCTCGTTCCATAACTTCAAAGTTGTAATCATTCGGCAACTGCATGATAAAATCGTGTGCACCGATCATTTTTGCAGCAGCAACAACGGCATCTTTTGTGATAGACGGATTGCGAAGTGTAATATTTTCTAACACGGAACCGGAAAATAAAAATACATCTTGCAACACGACAGCAATGCGTTTGCGGAGTTGTTCAACGTCATATTCTTTTATATTCACTCCATCAATTAATATCTCTCCTTTTTGAATTTCATAAAAGCGTGAGAGTAAATTTGTGATAGTCGTTTTTCCTGAACCTGTGCTTCCAACTATTGCTAAAGTTTTGCTTGGCGAAATCGTAAAATTCAAATTGCGAATGACATAATTATCATCCGCGTATGCAAAGCTAACATCTTTAAAAGCCACATCGCCCTTTAGTTTTGTAACGGGCAATTTACCGCTAAGTTGTTTTTGATCATCTGATTCGATTAATTCGAAAACGCGATTGGCTGCGACTAAGCCCATTTGCAGGCTATTAAATTTATCCGCTAACATCCGTATCGGGCGAAACAACATATTTATATAAATAGGGAAAGCAATCAATACACCTAAGGTTAATTCTCCTTTGATGACGCTGCCCGCGCCATACCAAACCATCAAACCCAATGCTGCAGCAGAGATGATTTCTACAACCGGAAAAAATATGGCGTAGGCTAAAATGGAATCCAAATTTGCTTGTGTTTGTTTTCTATTAATGGCTTTAAATTTTTCTAATTCTTGCTTTTCGGCATTAAACACTTGCACTACTGCCATCCCTGTAATTTGTTCCTGCAAATAGGCATTCATTTTGGCAACTTGTGTGCGAACAATTTCAAAAGCGTTTTTTACTTTTTCTTTGAATACATAACTTGCAATAAGCAAAATTGGCAACACAGTAAGGCAAACTAAAGTTAATTTCCAACTTGTATAAAACATCATAAACAATACAACCACTAATGTTAAAATATCTGCCACAATTGTAATAATCCCTTCAGAAAAAACGGTGTTAATAGTTTCTATATCGCTGATGGTGCGGGTAGTAGATGTACCTATTGGCGTGGTGTCAAAATATTGTAAGCGCAAGTTGGTGATATGTTGCAGCACTTTATTCCGTAAATCTCGGATAACAACTTGCCCTAACCAGCCCGTGGCATACACAAAAGCATATTCAAAAAGGGCTTCAATAAATAAGAGACCCACCAAAATCATCACCATTAAGGAAAGCCCATTAATATCGTGATTAAAAATGTGCTCGTCTACAATTTTGTTGATTAGATAAGGGCGCAAGGAAGATACCGGTGCCATCACAACTGCCAAAATAGCCGTTGCATATAAAGTGAATTTGTAGGGTGTAGCCAACCGTATCACTTTAATTAACAACGAAAAGTCAAATTTCTTTTTATTATTTGACACACTAATTTTTGTTTATTTTATTTTTTAAATAGTGATTGATTTTCAGAATTTTAGCTTCTATTTGCCGCTAATTGATATAAAACTGCCATGCGAATTGCAACGCCGTTTTCGACCTGTTGCAAAATTATAGATTGTTCAGAATCTGCAATATCACTTGCTAATTCCACACCTCTATTGATGGGTCCGGGGTGCATGATAACAATATTTTTATTCAATTTGTTTAGTCGCTCTTTTGTAATACCATAATAGAGTGAGTATTCACGTAGCGAAGGGATAAATTTTATATCCTGTCGTTCTAATTGAATTCGCAACACATTTGCTACATCACACCAAGCCAATGCTTTGTCAATGTCATAGGTTGTTTTTACGTTTAAAGAAGTAATGTGTTTCGGAAGCAGGGTTGGAGGTCCGCAAACCAGCACTTCGGCACCCATTTTTTGCAGACAAAATATATTGCTCAACGCCACTCTTGAGTGTACGATGTCACCAATAATGGCGACGCGCACGCCTTGCAATGTTCCTAATTTTTCTTTTATAGAAAACGCATCTAATAATGCCTGTGTAGGATGTTCGTGTGTGCCATCGCCGGCATTGATTACGGAAGCATTTATTTTTGAAGCTAAATAATTGGCAGCACCGGGAGCGGGGTGGCGCATCACCACCATATCCACTTTCATAGAAAGGATGTTGTTTACAGTATCTAATAAAGTTTCTCCTTTAGATACGGACGATGAGGATGCTGTAAAATTGAGTACATCCATAGATAAACGCTTTTCTGCTAATTCAAAAGAGAGGCGTGTACGAGTGGAGTTTTCAAAAAATAAATTTACAACAGATAAATCGCGTAAGGTGGGTACTTTTTTGATAGGTCTGTTAATGACTTCTTTAAATTCATTTGCGGTAGTAAAAATGCGTTCTATTGCTGCTCTGTCAATATATTTTATTCCTATTAAGTGGTTCATTATATGATGAAAAATTATTTTTCTATAAGTTCTACTTTATCAATTTCGCTGTCGGAAGCCCACATAACGCGCACGTGTGCATTGCCTAAGGTATCTACCGAAATTCCCCGATAGGTACACTGTATTGGTAAATCGCGGTTGAAACGCCTATCCACCAATACCACCAACTCCACACAGTTCGGGCGACCAAAATGTTGTAGCGCAGATATAGCAGCGTGAATGGTTCTGCCTGTGTACAACACATCATCTACCAAAATGACATTCTTGTTTTCGATTAAAAAGTTAATGTCTGTTTCCTTGGGTGTCCAATCCATATTATGTCGGCGGAAATCATCACGGTAAAAAGTAATATCCAATTTACCAAATTCGGGTAGGGCGGTTTCGGGCTGTAACATTTTTAGTGTTTGAAAAATGCGCTCTGCCAGCATCACACCACGCGGTTGCACGCCTATAAGACAGGTGTTTTCAAAATCGTTAAAACGCTCAACAAGCTGGCAACAGATGCGCTCGATTACCCAACTGAACTGATTTTGTTGCAAAAGTATTTTGCGTTGCTGCATACGTGAACGGTTTCTGAAGCCAAAGGTAGTATATTCTGTTTTAAAGTGATGTTTTTTGTGCAAATATCATTTTATATAAATCGGAAAGCGTTTTAGATCATTTCTAAAACGCTTTCAAAAAATCATGTAATAAAAGATATTATCTCAAATTTTACTGTTTAAGTATTTTTTGAGAATGAATAATCCCATTTTTATCACTAATAATTAACATATATATGCCTGAAGGATGTTTAAGTAAAGCGTCGTTTTGTTGAAGATTTACACCTTTTGTTAAATCAAATTCTGAGGCAGAAACCTTTGTGCCAACTGCATCAAAAATCTTTATTTCAACTGTACTTTCTTCGGATGAACTTATTTTTATAGAGAATGTGCTTGTGAAAGGATTAGGCATAACAGAAATTAATCCATATCCATTCTCGGTATTGCCACTCGAAGTAATCATTCTGTCTTCGGATTCATTAACAAATGCTTCAATTGAGTTAAAGTCATTTTTTGATAGATAACTGGTATAACCGGAGCTAACGGATTTAGGTTTTATAAATATTTTTTCTCCAATTTCAACTACTGCAGTGTTAGCTTCAATCGTACCTCCAATATAAATATTGTCATTAAAGCAAAATAATTCTTTTACCGATTCATTTCCCTCACTGGCATATTGCTTATATCCATTTAATATGCCTGTTGGACTATACTTTAACAAAAGTATATCTTTTTGTCCGACACTATTAAACGTGAGAGCGTTATTGATGTTAATTCTGCACAATTGACGGTAGTAATACCGCAATAATCAGAAACGGTTACGCAATACGTTCCTTGACCCAAATTACTGCGTTCAGTAAGATAGGAAGTGTTTGGACTATCATTCCAATAATACCTGTAAGGAGGCACTCCGCCACTTGTAAAAACATTTATTCTTCCATTACTCTTGAAAGGGCATGGATGACCTACCTCTATCGTGCTTTGAAGCCCAACACTTTGCACCATAGGTATTGTAAAACATTTTACAGCACTACAAGCATTTTCAGCACCAGTGGTGACCGTAACGCAATAATTGCCGGCAGCTAAATTTTCACGAATCGCCTCTCCGCCCTCAACACTTGTTTGTACTATACCATCGTTCCAATTATAAATTATAACATCATCAGTTGCATCAAAATTATAAGCAAATACCGCTAAGCGACCATTTGGGGTGTTTGCACATGCCGGAAATATATTTGCATCATCTTCTATGATTATATCGGACTCCGAGTATAAATCGAAAGCTTTTCTGCCGATGCAACCATGAGCATCAATGACAACCAAATAATATATGCCAACGCCTAATTCACTTATTCCGTCAATATTTTGTTCATTAGTGTTTGGTATAGGATAGCCTTCTAATAAAATATTACCTTGTGCATCTTCCCAACGCCACTTATAAGGTGCAGTTCCGCCATTAACGCTATTTGATAATAATCTTATACTGCCATTTTCTGAACATGACGTAGGATAATTCATTTGTGCTCCTCCGTTAACGACAATATTTACAGATTCGCAAGATTGTAAGTTGATACACTTTGTAGCGGTGCAGTGATTTATATCTGTTACTGTAACACAATAAGTCCCTGTGCCTATTTGGCCTAGCGACTCTGTTGTACTGCCATTAGACCAAACATAAGTATAGGGATACATACCATTGTTCACGAGGACAGATATTTCACCATTTGTACTTGACTGATCGGTGGGCAACGAAGTTATTTGTTCTTGTAAGTTCATATTGCACCCGCCAATTTGTATGCAGTTGGATACCGAACAACATCCGAATTTCACTTCATAGCAATAAGTGCCAATAGCCAAATGATTAATGGAGGAGAAATTAGAAATAATTTGACCCGTTGGCGAATTCTTGCGCCAAGTATAGTTGATACCAGACCCACTATTAACAGCAGTTGAAATGCTGATAGCCCCGTTAGTGCCACTCGGGTTTGTGGCATTAAAAACTTGAATGTCTAAATCTTCCAAAGTGATGCAGGGAAGATCTGCAGCAGCTAATCCGCTACAGTGCCGCAAGCAAAAGGTGTGGCTATCATCAAAGCCATCCTGAAAACTTGCATCCCAAGCATTTGCATTTGTAGATGTTGTGTTGATACGCTTGGGAACACGAACTGGGTTTAACAAATTATTATTTGACATGGCGCGAAGATTGAGCAGTGAGTTATTTGCATTAATCCCGTAATCTCTTCCTGTAAACTTTAGGGTGTAACAAGTATTATTTACGCCAGTGCGTTGCCCTAAGTTAAAAGTCCATCTAGTACGCGTTGCATCCGGTGTGCCGTTGATATTATTTACTGCCGGGGTAAGTGCTGGGGTAGTAGATTGCAGTACCAATGTGCCGTTAATTGGTTCAGATGCATGAACATATATATATTAAAAGTACCTGAAACACCTTCTTGTGCATCTATAACTCGCTCGTAGAAAATCCTACCATCATCATTTACATTTGGATAATCTATCTCTCTCCATGTTCCAAGGTAAGTGGGGTCATTGTTTACATCTACCTCAACAGTCTTTAAATAAGGCTTGAAGTTATCTAATATTACTTCTACTTCTGCAGAATTAGCATTGTTTGCAGCATCAGATACCGTAAAGTTTAACTTGTTAACTCCATCTTTATAACGAGATGTATTTGGTAAATCAGCTTTATGGATAGGTGTAGTTTCCGATATTTCCTCAGTTAAATAATGCTGTCTTGTTACCCAAACTCCATTGCCCACATGGCCATCTACTAGCTTATGTGGATAACAAAGCCTATCATTATTTCCTATTCGCCTCATTTCGAGATAATCATTATTGCCATATCGAGATTCAGTACCTCCGTCTAATACGTTAAATTCAGTATGAAAGAAAGATGCCCACCGTTGCCTTTCTGAATCTAATATTTCATCAAACCTGATATGATAAAAATCTCTATCATTAATTTGCATCCTGGCTTCGTAAATTCCTAGCCCACTTTCTACCGAATTAACGCCTTGTGTTACTAATGGATCCCTTACGTGCAAAATTGTTCCAAAAGAGCCGAACAACCCAATTTTGTGATTTTGAGCATTATATTCATTAAGGTTTATATTCGGACGGTCTCGAATATAACTTTTAAAGAATTCTCATGAAAGGAATACAATCCGTAAGTACTGCTATTAGCTATCACATAAGATGACGCAGTACCTACAGGCTCTGTCACAGGTTGAAAAATGACATCGCTTATTTCAGCAGGCCAAATATCATTATATCCAGGAGGGCGATTAGTATAATTTATCTCAGGGTTATTTAAGGGATCTACTCTGCGCCACGGGCAAGTTGTATTAGAGCAATCGCGTATCCACATCTCAAAGTGGAGATGTCCGCCATCAGTTACTTTGCCAATATTTTGTCCTGATATAACAATTGAAGGCATTGGAATGCCAAATATTCCGAGTAAAGGATCTGTTTGATCTCTATATCTTACTTTTTTTAAGTTTGTTTCTATATTATTTGGATTTTGAATGTCATGATACACTTCAAAAAAATTTATACTATTTGCTGCATTGTTTCTAACAATTCCGTCTAATATAGCATTAAACTCAGTACTTGTAATTTGAAGTGGTTGACCTGACGAATTAAAAGGATCATCGTTTGCCACACAATTTATATCAATAGCAGAGTGAAAGGCACTATGCCTTTCGGCAAAGGTGCAGTTGATTTGATTCCATTGGGATGCAAGTGGCCAAACGGGGAGTTGAGCAATGCTATTATTAACAAGATATAATAGCAAACTAATGTTTAAAATTATTTTATTTAACGTATTCATAGTTATATATTTTGTTGTTTAAATTAAAATATAAATAATTGCCTTCAAAAAAACCTATGGTATTTTTTGCCCATTGGGGACATTTAAACTCATACTTATTAGTTTCACAATTAAATACTGTAATTGAACTACCATACGTAAAAAGTACTCTATTATTTTCATCATCTATTATTGTATTACCTCCTACTAATAGTTTAGAAATTAACTCATTAGAGCGTGAAAATAGGAAGCTTTCATTATTCCTCAACAACCAATATTTTCCCGATTTACTTATCATATTTATCCCATAGCTATTTCCATTATCCCCAGTCCACTTATTAAAGTCGCCTTTTCTAACTAAACTACCCTCTGCTGTAAAAAAGTAAAAGTCACCCTGTACACCATCACTTACTATGAAAAAAGTACCTTCGGTATTAAAATTACAAATGGGTATGCTTAATTCTTTATCTAATAATACTTTGCGTAATAAATTACCATAAGAATCAAAAAAATAAATTTTATCAACATATCCTCCATGCGCCATACCGTCAGGAACAGCAATATAATTTCCATCGGAAGAGAAAATACCATTTGTAGGATATCTATCTTCTCCATCTGGAAATTCATCAGACTTTACAATTTCTTTTGTACCTAACCAAGCCTTTTCAAGTTTGGGCAACAATTTTTTGAATCTTGATTTATTTTCAACCCTTTTAATAGAATCTTCTACCCATATTTGATTTTTATCATAAACGCCTACTAACCTCAGATACGGACAACCTTTTACCTCGCCCGTATTTTCGTCAATAGTAAAAGTAATAGCATTAAGGCATCGCAAAGAATCCTCTACTTCAAGTTTTCTGAAGTAGGCTTGGGTTTCTTGCCGTAGCATTTCCTTAGTTTTGTATACTGAACCTGTCGCATTGCTTTTTTGGGGTATTGAGTCAGTAACAAAAGGAATAGTTTCTTCCTGCCTCATATTGTTCTGCCCACCACTACACCATAGTAGCAC
>JAGOHC010000125.1 GCA_017996375.1 Saprospiraceae bacterium
CAACACAACAATATCACAAAATAATTATTGGCAAGATGCTGATGAAACCAGACTTTCTTATTCTGAGGCTGATAGGCCTATTTACCCCTTGAAATATCGTACTTTAAGTTTAAACCTTACAGACCTAAAAGAATATTTAAAAACTGCACCAGTTGCATACTATGGAAATCCAGTCTCACAACCCATTCCAATACAACTACCAATGCCTGATGGAAGTGTTGAAATTTTTTCAATTTATAACGCACCCATAATGGAAGAGGCATTATTGAGTTTGTATCCCGAGATTCAAACCTATTGTGGATTCAGCCAAAAAAATCCTGGCTCAACTATTCGATTTAGCGTGACACAGTTTGGGTTCAATGCAATGATATTAAACTCTGATAACGGAACTATTTTTATAGATCCTTATGCTAAAACGACAACTGATTATTATGTAAGTTATTATAAAAAAGATTATGTTCGAAAAACACCCGTTGAATGGAGCTGCGGTGTTGAGGATATGGTTCAACCACCAAAACATTTAAGTAGCCCTGAAGTTGATTACAGATATGGTAGTTGTACTTTACGTCGTTATCGCTTAGCTTTAGCTTGTACAGGTGAATATGCAAATGCTGTTTGCCCACCATTAGCTGTAAATACAGCAAATACATTAGCTAAAATGGTAATTTCTGTAAATCGTGTAAATGCTTTATATGAAATTGATTTAGCGATTACAATGGTGTTAGTTGCAAATAATTCGTCCATCATTTATCTAAACAGTTCAGATCCATATACAAATAACGACGGATTCACGATGTTAAGTGAAAATCAAACCAATTTAGATAATGTTATTGGTAGTGCTAATTACGACATCGGTCATGTATTTAGTACTGGAGGTGGTGGTATAGCAAGTCTACAAGCACCATGCGATGTTTCAATTAAAGCAGGTGGTGTTACCGGATCACCAGACCCTGAAGGCGATGCTTATGATATTGATTATGTAGCTCATGAAATGGGGCACCAGTTTGGTGCGAATCATACATTTGCAAATTGTAGTGGCAACGAAAATCCAGCAACTACTTATGAACCTGGAAGTGGATCAACCATAATGGCCTATGCAGGTATTTGTAGTGCTACTCAAAATGTTCAAACTATTGGTGAAGAACATTCTAACATTGGAATTCAAGGAACTGCTGGGGCTAGTGATGTTTATTTCCATGCAGAAAGTTTAAGAGAAATTGGAGTTTATGTCACAAATACTGCACCAAATTGGGGAGGTAGTTGCCCCGTAACATTAGGAACCGGCACAGCACCAACATTACCTACTATTGCTAACTATACCATTCCAGTTAGCACGCCATTTGAATTACCCGGTTCTGTTGCAAGTGGCACAGGTGCTTTTTGGTATTGCTGGGAACAAATGGATAATACACAAGGAACTGGAACTTTTACTACGCCACCAAGTGGTGCCCAAAATGATGGACCCAACTATCGCTCTTATTTACCGGTTACAAGTACCAACAGAATTATACCAAAAGATGCAAATATAGGTGTAAACTCTAATACTTGGGAAGTGTTGCCAACAGTTGTCCGTTCAGATACCTTCAACTATACAGTTCGTGCAATCCAAACAATTGGTGGAATTAGTACAGGTTGCACCGCAAATCAGAAAAGTATAGTTACCTCTTGTACAGGGAGTAGTTTGGCAGTTACAGCACCAAATACAGCCGTTAGTTGGACAGGAAACACAACTCAAACGGTTACTTGGACTACAGGTTGTGCAACTTGTGCATCAGTTGATATTATGGTATCAACTGATGGCGGAGCAACCTATACAACTGTTTTAGCTGCAACTGCAAATGATGGTACACAGACAATCACAGTTCCCAATACAGGTACATCTACTGCACGCGTTAAAGTTAAATGTAGCAGTAGCATCTTCTTTGATGTAAGTAATGTTACTTTCACAATTATTCAACAATTGCCCTTAGATTTATTGACGTTCAAAACTACACCGCAAAAAGAACAAATTGCCCTCAATTGGAGAACTTCCAATGAACTAAATATTAAAGGATTTACAATCGAAAGGAGTACAAACGATAGTAAAGATTTTGAAGAAATTGGTTGGGTAAATGCAAATGGCAACAGTACAATCAACAACTACTCATATATAGATAAAAACGTCGTTGCAGGCATTACCTATTACTATCGATTGAAAGTTTTAGAATATTCAGATGAAACAAGTTTTTCAACTATTGAATTCGCTAAAATAGAAAGTACCAATCAAGTTGTGCTGCTACCAAACCCGGCAAATAACTACGTTAATTTATATTTCGATGAACCTGTTGAAAACGTTCTTATCGAAATTTTAGACATCACTGGTCAGCAGATTGCATCAATTCATTTAAATGATAATATTATTAACCAATACACTTTGGCTACCAACGATTTAGCTACTGGCGTTTATATTGTTCGAGTGAAAATCGGCAACAAAGAAAGTGTTCAAAAATTGGTCATCGAATAATAATTTTCACATTTGCAATTTAAAACCGACTAAATAGTATTAGTCGGTTTTTTTTTATTTATAAAAATTGCAGATTAATTAAATAAATTCATTATACCTGATTAAATTTGTTTTTTCAGATAAATTATCAACCTAACCAATTTTATATTTATGGCTAAAGAACAAAATTTGCGACAAGAGATGGACCAATCACTCACTTCTTGGCATGAAAAAGAAAAAAAGGCAATTGATTTAATCAGAATCGTTGGAGAATTGCGCTTCGACAAAGAGGTCGAATTAGTCATTTTTAGAAGAGACATTTACGATTGCCGCCCGAGTGAAGTGTTAAATCATCACACTTTTTCTAAAAATTACATTGACCAACCAATACAGATCGAGGATACTTTAGCAATTGCTGAAATTATAAATAATATACGGAATATTCTTCCCTCCAGAATAGATATAGGCAAACTTGCAGCAGAAAAACAACAAGAAAAACCCAAATCTTTAGTGAAATTTATTGAAAAAAAATTAAAAGATCTTACTTCTAAAAAGCAAGGTAATAACATCGAATCAAAAGATGTTGTGCTGTATGGATTCGGGCGCATCGGCAGATTAGTAGCACGCCGTTTAATATCCCAAACTGGAAAAGGTGAACAACTACGTTTACGAGCAATCGTTATACGTCCACAAATGAAAGATCATTTCCAAGAAGCACAAAAACGCGCAGCAACTTTAATAAGCGATTCAGTGCATGGCGAATTCAGAGGAACTGTAGAAGTGGCACCAGATGGAAGTTACCTTACAATAAACGGCAATAAAATTCGATTAATATACGCCTCCAAACCAGAGGAAATTGACTACACACAATACGGCATCAAAGATGCGTTGGTGATTGATAATACAGGTGTTTGGCGCGAAAAAGCTACCCTTAGCCAACACCTTCGTCCAGGCTCAACCCAAGTAATGCTCACTGCGCCGGGGAAGGATATACCAAATTTTGTTTATGGAGCTAATCACAATGATTACAACGTTTCAACGGACGCAGTCTTCTGCGCCGCATCTTGCACCACAAATGCTGTTGTACCCGTGATCAAAGTTATTGATGACGCTTTTGGAATCGAACGTGGACATATCGAAACGATTCACGCATTTACGAACGACCAAAACTTATTAGATAATTTCCATAAAAAGCCACGCAGAGGAAAAGCAGCTCCACTCAATATGGTATTGACAACTACCGAAGCCGCCAAAGCTGTTGCTAAAGTTTTACCGCACCTTACCGGAAAGCTGACGGCAAATGCTGTGCGTGTACCTGTACCAAATGTTTCTATTGCCATAATGAATTTAAGTTTGAAAAAAACTGTTACTCCTGAACAAATAAATGATGCTGTTCGACAAGGAGCTCTGCACGGTGATTTTGTTGAACAAATTCAATATTCAACTTCTGAAGAATATGCATCTTCTGATGCAATTAGTTCTTTTGCAACATCAATTTTCGATGCACCTTCTACTATAGTTTCTAAAGACGGAAAAAATATTACAGTTTATGCTTGGTACGACAACGAGTTTGGCTATTGCTGCCAAGTAGTTCGATTAGCGAAACATGCTGCCAAAGTTAGACGAATCTGTTACTATTAATTTGAATTTTTAGCGAATATTCGCTAACATTGTGTTGATTTTTGAAACATCATAAACTTTTTTTTGTTTCAATGGTGATTTTTTAGTTAAAAACCTATTTCGATATGCGAAGAATAAAAAAAGTAGCTGTTTTAGGCTCAGGCGTGATGGGGTCTGCAATAGCTTGCCATTTTGCAAATGTTGGCTTGGAAGTTTTATTATTAGACATCGTCCCTTTCGACCTAAAAGAAGATGAAAAAGCAAATCCAAAATTAAGAAATCGGATTGTAAACGATTCCTTAAATGTTTGTTTGAAAAGCAAACCTTCACCCATTTACGATGCAACTTTTGCAACTAGAATTTCTACAGGAAATTTCGATGATGATTTTGAAAAAATTAAAGATTGCGATTGGGTACTTGAGGCGGTAGTCGAAAGATTAGATATTAAAAAAAATGTATTTGAAAAAGTTGAAAAATACAGAACCTTAGGCACTTTAGTGACCTCTAACACTTCTGGTATTCCAATTCACTTGATGACCGAGGGGCGTTCAGATGATTTTAAACAAAATTTTTGTGGGACTCACTTTTTTAATCCACCAAGATATTTGCGCCTTTTAGAAGTAATACCAACTTCCTATACTGCAAAAGAGGTAATTGATTTCTGTATGCACTATGGCAATTTGGTATTAGGCAAACAAACTGTTTTGTGTAAAGATACACCTGCTTTTATTGCTAACAGAATTGGTGTGTATGCTATGGCAAAAATTTACCAACTGACACCCGAAATTGGTTTATCTATTGATGCAGTTGATAAATTAACTGGCCCTGCAATCGGTCGCCCAAAAACTGGAACTTTCCGATTAGGAGATTTGGTTGGACATGACACCGCAGCAAACGTCATTAACGGAATACGAAATAACAGCCCTAATGATGAACAAGCTAGCTCATTCGTTATTCCAGACTACTTTCAATTTTTATTAGATAATAAATTTTTAGGGAACAAATCGGGTCAAGGTTTTTATAAAAAAACATCAGAAAAAGATGCCAATGGCAAACCCATAATTTTAGCACTCAATCTGAAAAATAATTCATACGAAATTCCAGAAAAGGAAAAATTAAGCAGTTTAGAAACTGCAAAACAAGTTGATGATTTACCAAAAAGAATCAAAGCAGTTTTTGATTCAAAAGATAAAGGCGGTGAGTTGATTCGTCGCTCGCTTTTGGGATTGTTTGCTTACAGCTCCAATCGTATTCCAGAAATATCCGACAATTTATACAGCATAGATGATGCCATGCGGGCAGGGTTTGCATGGGAGGTAGGTCCTTTTCAATATTGGGATATTATCGGTGTACAACAAGGTATTGAATTAGCTGAAGCGCAGGGTGAAAAAATTGCTGATTGGGTGAAAGATATGGTTGCTGCCGGCAATACAACATTTTATAAATCAGCAGACGGAATTACACAGTATTATAATATTGATTCAAAATCTTATAAGGCAATTCCGGGTACTACCGACTTTATTAACCTTGAAAATTTCAGAAACAAGCCACTCATTTATCAAAATAGTGAAATTAATTTAATTGATATCGGCGATGGCGTTTTGTGTTTAGAGTTTACGAGCAAAATGAATGCCATTGGCGAAGGAATTTTACGAGGCGTAAATGATGCTATTGATATTGCCGAAAAAGACAATTGGAAAGGCATAGTCATCGGTAATAATTCACAAAATTTTTCAGTCGGCGCTAACCTGATGATGATTGCTATGTTAGCATATCAACAAGAATTTGATGAATTAAATATGGCTGTAAACCTCTTCCAACAAACAACAATGCGTTGTCGTTATTCCAAAATACCCGTAGTGGCTGCCACGCAAGGCTACGTATTTGGTGGTGGATGCGAAACCATAATGCACTGTGATTCTGCTATTTGTGCTGCAGAATCTTATATAGGCTTGGTAGAAGTTGGTGTTGGTTTAATTCCGGGTGGTGGTGGCACAAAAGAATTTGCTGTACGTGCATCAGACCAATTTTTTGAAGGCGATGTACGCATCCCTACCCTCTTAGAAAAATTCAAGACTATTGCAATGGCATCCGTTGCAACATCTGCAAGCGAGGCATATAAATTTAGCTATCTAAATCAAAAAGATAAGGTCGTTGTAAATGCTCAACGCAATATTTCAGAAGCAAAAAAAGAAGTGCTGCGTTTGGCTGAGAACTATGTTGCTCCAACTCCACGAAAAGATATTACAGTTTTAGGACGAGAAGGGTTGGGTGCATTATATGTTGCCGCACACAGCTTACAGTTGGGCAATTATGCTTCAGAGCATGACATAAAAATTGCCAAAAAAATTGCTTTCGTGCTTTGCGGTGGCGATTTATCCGGTGCACAACAAGTATCCGAACAATATTTATTAGACTTAGAACGGGAGGCATTTTTAAGCCTATGCGGAGAACAAAAAACCTTAGAGCGTATTCAATTTATGCTAACAACAGGAAAACCATTAAGAAATTAGTTTATAAAGATTTTATTATCTGAGTAAATTTTATTATTATCTAATTAAAACATCATCATGCAAGAAGCATATATCATATCAGGATTTCGCAGTGCTGTTACAAAAGCCAACAAAGGCGGATTTCGCAATTACCGTTCAGATGATTTGGCTGTATTCATCATCAAAGAATTGATGGCAAGAACACCAGAATTAGATCCAAAATTGGTAGATGATGTCATAGTCGGTTGCGCCAATCCTGAAGGCGAACAAGGCTTACAAATCGGTCGTCAAATATCACTTCGTGCTTTAGGCATAGAAGTTCCCGGCATGACGGTTAATCGCTACTGCGCTTCAGGATTGGAAACCATTTCTATTGCAGTAGCAAAAATTCGTGCAGGTATGGGTGAATGTTATATTGCGGGAGGCACAGAAAGTATGAGCATGATTCCCATGACAGGGTATAAATTAGCACCGAGTTATGCAGTAGCAGAAAAAACACCCGACTATGTTGTTGGAATGGGTTTAACTGCTGAAGCTGTTTCAAAAAAATTCAACGTGTCGAGAGAAGAGCAAGATGAATTTTCATATAATTCACACGTTAAGGCAAATTATGCAATCGAAAATGGACATTTCAAAGACCAAATAATTCCTGTATCAGTAACAGAAGTTTTTGTAGAAAACGACAAACGAAAAGAAAAACAATTTGTAATTGATACGGACGAGGGTGTTCGTAAAGACACAACAGCAGCGGGCTTATCTAAATTAAAACCTGTTTTCGCACAAGGTGGTTCAGTTACTGCAGGAAACTCATCACAAACATCAGACGGCTCTGCGTTTGTTTTGGTAATGAGCGAGCGAATGGTTAATTCTTTAGGATTGAAGCCAATAGCTCGATTAGTGAGTTGTTCAGTTGCCGGAGTTGAACCAATTATTATGGGCATTGGTCCATGTGCAGCTATTCCAAAAGCGTTGCGCCAAGCAAATTTAACGCTAAGTGATATTGATTTAGTTGAATTGAATGAGGCATTTGCAGCACAAGCATTGGCAGTAATTCGTGAAGTAAATCTCGATCCTACAAAGGTGAATGTGAACGGTGGAGCTATTGCATTAGGTCATCCGTTGGGATGCACAGGAGCTAAACTTTCCGTTCAACTTTTTAACGAATTAAAACGAAGAAATAAAAAGTATGGTATGGTGACTGCTTGTGTAGGAGGCGGTCAAGGAATTGCCGGCATTTACGAAATGTTATAAAAATAATTATTCAAAATTA
>JAGOHC010000126.1 GCA_017996375.1 Saprospiraceae bacterium
GCCCTGTATTGCTCATTATGACCAGAATCATTTTGTTGTAGTTTATAAAATTTCAAATTCACATGTTTGGTTAGGCGATCCGTCGGCAAGTGAAATTTACAAAACGACAAAATTAGAATTTTTGCAGCATTGGGGCCAAGATCTTCAAAATAGTGAGCAATATGGCATCTTGCTTTTATTGGAAGTAACGCCAGATTTTTTTAACCGCGAGGAAGAAACAAATAATAACAATTCTCCTTTTAGATATTTATATACCTACATTTTTCGATACAAAAAATTAATTGTTCAGTTAGTTTTAGGCGTATTCATAACAACTTTACTACAATTTATTTTTCCATTTTTGATGCAATCTGTTATAGACGTTGGCATCAATAATAATGATATAAAATTTATTTACATTGTTCTACTCGCGCTTTTTGTTTTACAACTAAGCAGTATGTCTGTTGAGTTGTTGCGAAGTTGGATATTACTTCATATTGGGGCAAGAGTAAATATCAGTTTAGTGTCAGATTTCTTAGCAAAATTGATGCGCCTGTCAATTCGCTTTTTTGACTCTAAATTTACGGGCGATTTGATGCAACGCATTTTCGATAATGAACGTATTGAGCGATTTTTAACTTCCTCATCGCTGCAAACGGTTTTTTCAGTTTTTCAGTTATTTGTATTTTCTTTAGTGTTGCTATATTTTAATACAACTATTTTCTTGGTATTTATTACAGCAACAGTTTTATATATCGGATGGGCATTTTTCTTTTTGTCTCGCCGAAAAAAATTAGACAATCGCCGTTTTGCACAACTATCCGAAAACCAAAGTAAGTTGATAGAAATCATCAACGGCATGCAAGACATAAAAATTCATGGTGCCGAAAAACAAAAACGCTGGGCGTGGGAGCGAGTACAAGCCAAATTGTTTAGAGTAAGTATGGATTATCAAGCGTTAGACCAATGGCAGAGAATTGGAGCAACGTTTATCATGGAAACTAAAAATCTAATTATCACTTTTGTTGCGGCGAAAGCCGTTATAGATGGTAAGATGACTTTAGGAACAATGCTTGCAATACAGTATGTTGTAGGACAATTAAACGCTCCGTTGGAGTATATCATCGCATTTGTGAAGTCCGCCCAAAATGCACTTATTAGTTTGCAACGTATGGATGAAATTCATCAAAAAGAAAGCAACGTTTCTATAACAGGTACAATGCAACTCGCCAATTCTTTTGCCATCCGATTTCAAGATGTTTCTTTTCAGTATGGTGGAATAAATACACCACTTGCACTTAACCAAATTAATTTTGAAATCCCTTTCGGCAAAACAACAGCCATCGTAGGTACGAGTGGTAGTGGTAAAACAACTCTATTGAAATTGATGTTACAATTTTATTCACCAACAAAAGGGCAAGTTTTTTTTGGCGATGTAAACCTTAAAGATTTAGATACACAAGCTTGGTATCGGCGTTGCGGTGTTGTGATGCAAGATGGGTTTATTTTTTCGGATACCATTGCAAATAATATTGCATTGGGTGAAGATTTGATAGATAAAGGCAGGTTGGTGCAAGCTGTAAAAGTAGCTAATATTCAATCATTTATAGATGCGCTACCTTTGGGTTTCAATACTAAAATTGGGCAAGAAGGTGTGGGGCTAAGTCAAGGTCAGCGCCAACGATTACTGATTGCTCGCGCCATTTACAAACAGCCTGATGTCATATTTTTCGATGAGGCAACCAATGCTTTGGATTCTTTCAACGAGATGATTGTGATGGACAACCTGACCCAATTTTTTACCCAAAAAACAGTTGTTATCGTTGCACACCGATTAAGTACTGTTAAAAATGCTGACAATATAATTGTGTTAGAGCGTGGTGAATTAATTGAACAAGGGACACATAATGAATTGATTGCACTAAAGGGTGCATATTATTATTTAGTAAAAAATCAACTTGAATTAGGGGCTTAGTTTTATCTTTGAAAAAAAACTAAAATGAATATCTACAAAGTTTTATTTAGCATCTCTATTTTGATTTTACTCAACAGTTGTGCATTTTTCAAAAAGAATAAAACTATAGGTAACGATTGGTGTTTTTATAATTGCGATCCTGTTTTGGATAAACACCCAATCCAAGATTCTATTCATAATATACATCAAACGATAAAGCTCACCAATAAATTTGTTGTCTTTCCTTTGCGAATCGCTACAGTGATTGATACATTAAAACCAAAATTTGTTGCTATAGCAGAAATCCAAAAGATGATAGAGCAAATGAATGAAGGTTTTAAAGATGCCCATATCGCTTTTGAAATAATTGAATACGATACCATTTTCAGCAATATAAAAATTGACAACCTTGCAGATAATACTTACCAGACTTACATCAATTTTTCTAAAGAAAACGACATTTATAATTATATCACAATTTACTTGTTTGATTATGATAATAAATTCTGTGACCAAAAAAATACATCCGTAACTTGCTACCGAAAATCTGGTTTTTCCTTTGTGTTATCTGACATCACTTCCAATATCGTTCTCAGTAAATTCGACTTTTCCGATGCAAAAGTTGCCACCCACGAAATGGGTCACTTTTTTGGCTTAGAACATACATTTGAAGTAATTAAATACGGTGTTGAAAGAGCGGATGGAAGTAACTGCCGCAATGCAGGAGATAGAATTTGCGACACGCCTGCAGACCCTGGAATTGCCTACTCCGTTTATGTCCATTATTCCGATTGTGAAATGAAAGATTTAGTCGAAAAAAATACCGAAATCGAATTTAAACCACTCATTGCCAATTATATGAGTTACTATAATAATTGTTATATGAAAAAGTATTCCTTCACAAATGAGCAGAACAAAGTTATTTTTGCTGCCGCTATGAGCAAATTACGCTATGGATTTTCAAAGAATAGCAAAGAATTGCGGTAACACGTTTTTGTTGTACTCATCCATTTTTTTAGTATATTTGCCAAACATTTCAAAACTTACTATATGGGAAAAATAATTGCGGTTGCTAACCAAAAAGGAGGTGTAGGAAAGACTACCACTGCCATTAACTTAGCTGCCTGTTTAGCGATTTTAGAAAAAAAAATATTAATTATAGACTCTGACCCACAAGCAAATGCTACGTCCGGTGTCGGAGTTTTCCCAACCGAAGAACAGTATAATTTGTACGATTGTTTTGTAAGTAACGTTCCACTTCGCGATGCAATTGTACCTACCGACACACCTAATTTATTCCTTGTTCCTTCACATATTGATTTAGTTGGCGCAGAGTTGGAATTAGCTAATGTTGAAAAACGAGAGTTTATTTTAAAAGATTTAATTCATGAAATTGTAGATGAATACGATTATATTTTTATTGATTGTTTGCCGTCATTAGGCATCATTACAATAAACGCACTGACGGCAGCAAACTCTGTACTCATTCCTGTACAATGCGAAGTGTTTTCTTTAGAAGGTTTGGGTAAATTAACCGGCACGATTAATCTTGTGAAAAAAGCATTAAATCCAAAACTAACAATAGAAGGAATCGTGCTTTCGATGTATGATAAGCGTATTCGTTTAGCCAATATCGTTGTCGAAGAAATAAAACAACATTCAAAAAATATGGTGTTTGACACAATCATTCATCGCAATACAAAAATAGCAGAAGCACCCAATCAGCATCAACCAGTTTTAATGTATGATGCAGGTTGCAAAGGGTCAATAAACTTTCTAAATCTGTCAAAAGAATTTCTAATTCGCAACAAAGATAGAATCAAAAAAGCGACTGTCGCATAAATAAAAATTGTAATACATGGAAAGCAAAAAAAAGGTAATGGGCAGAGGTATTCGCGCTTTGCTGACAAACATAGAAGATACTGTTAATCAAGGAGTTGAATCAGTAAATAATACTGAAAAAAGTAGTGGAATAAGCACCATTGAAATTGCAAAAATTCAAGTTAATCCTTTTCAACCAAGAAAAGATTTTAACGAACAATCCTTAGAAGAATTGGTAGCCTCTATTAAAATTCATGGTATCATTCAGCCAATAACCTTACGCAAATTAGACGCAAACACGTTTCAGCTAATTTCTGGCGAGCGTAGATTTCGCGCCTCACAATTAGCGGGCTTGCATGAAGTACCAGCGTATGTACGTACGGCCAACGACCAAGAAATGCTCGAAATGGCACTCATAGAAAATATTCAGCGAGAAGATTTGAATGCAATAGAGGTTGCGTTTTCGTACCAACGGTTGATTGAAGAATGTAGCTTAACACACGAACAAATGTCTGAGCGGGTAGCTAAAAATAGAAGTACCGTTACAAATTATTTACGCCTGCTAAAACTGCCTCCTGAAATTCAACTTGCACTAAAGTCAAATAAAATAAGTATGGGTCATGCACGTTCTTTATCAGGGATTCAGGATGTAGCGATGCAACTTATGTTAGCAAAAAAAGTCGCTGATGAGGAACTATCCGTCAGAGCATTGGAGCAATTAATTCAAGATTTACAAAACGATAAAAATAAACAAAAGAAAACAGATAATACGCTTCCGCTAAATGCAGATTATCGCCATGTGCAAGATAAACTTAGTGGCTTTTTCCATCAAAAAGTAAATTTAAAATTAAAAGGTGAGGGCAAGGGTCAAATTACCATTAATTTCAATTCTAATGATGAACTTAATAATATTTTGGAGCAATGCAATTTGCTGTAAACCAATATTTTACACATTAATTTTATTGTTACTTTCTATAAATTGTTTTGCACAAAATAAAGATACTTTGTTGGTGAAAAATTCGAATGTAACTGACTCAATTCCAACAAAAAAAGATAGCACATTAGTAACAAGTTCTTCAAAAATTTCTTTAAGAAAAAATCTCTTCCAAAAAATTGTTGATAACAAATATCCGAATATTGCAAAAGCAACCACCTTATCTATTTTACTACCCGGTGCGGGTCAAATTTATAATAAAAAATATTGGAAACTACCAATAGTGTATGGTGCAATAGGTGGCGTTGGCTACTTAGTTTATTTCAATAATAAAGGATACCAACGATTTAAAAAAGCATACTACGAACGCTTGACATGCCAATGTGATGAATTTCAGGGTAGGGGAGTATCCGAAACTGCAATTAAATCAGTACGCGACGGATACCGTAAAAATTTGGAGTTATCTTACATCGGGCTGGTACTTACCTATTTATTAACCGGCGTAGATGCTTTTGTTGATGCACATTTACAAACCTTCGATATTTCTGATGATTTGAGTTTTAGACTAAATACAACTAATGGAATTGGATTATCAATCTCCTTAAATACTAATCTCAAACACAAAAATTTATTAACGCCTTGAAGCTAAAAGTTACCATAATCGGTGCAGGAAAAGTTGCTACACAATTAGCCCTTGGGTTGCAAAAAAAAGGTGTCATCATTGCAGAAATTTATAATCGAAGTTACGAAAACGCACTCAACTTAGCTGCTTTAGTTAATGCTAAAGCAGTAAAAAATGCAAAACAATTAAATCCGAATTCAGATTGTTATATAATTGCAGTTCATGATGATTCCATCCTAAAAGTAGGGGAGGGGTTGAGTAGTATATTATCGCCCAATAGCTTAGTTGTTCATACATCCGGTGCACAGCCAATGTCAATTTTTGAAAATATATTTCCTACTTATGGTGTTTTTTATCCCTTACAAACATTTACCAAAAATGCTGTTTTGAATTGGCAGACTATCCCTATATTTATTAACTCCAATCAAAACTTTGGTTTAGATATTTTGCAGAGTTTGGCAAATAAATTGTCCAATAAAGTATATGTTATCAGCGATTCCCAACGTGAGCAGTTGCATATTGCAGCAGTTTTTGTAAATAATTTTACAAATGTTATGTATCGTATCGGCGAAAATATAATGCAACAAGCACAATTAGATTTTTCAATTTTACATCCTTTAATTTTAGAAACTGCACAAAAAATTGCTACCCAATCACCAAAAAAAGTGCAAACTGGTCCAGCTGCTCGCCACGATTTACCGACAATTCAAAAGCATATAGAATTGCTGGAAAAGTTAAATCACGAAGATTATATTAAAATATATAATAATTTAACTACATTTATCTTGGCAAACAATCAAGAAAATATATAATAAAATTTAGCGATATGAAAATCAAAAATTACTACTCCCATTTAGTAACTTTATTGTTGTGTTTTTGGATTATGCAGCCTATATTTTCCCAAAATATAGTCATAACCGAAATCATGTACAACCCACCAGAGTCTGGTACAGATAGTTTGGAATACATTGAACTTTACAATTCCGGAAATACCACTATCAACTTAGAAGGATATTCCATGACAGGCGTGACATTAACGTTTCCGTCTTTTGAAATTCCTGCAAATGCATTCGCCATTGTTTGTGTTAATGATACCGCTTTTACCAATGTGTTCGGTGCAACAGCACATCTCATTCAATCTACAGGAGGTGGATTAAGTAATACAGGAGAGCTGATTGAAGTTAAAGACCCTAATGGTACTACAGTTGCATCCGTTACTTACGCGGATGCCGGTGAATGGCCTATTGAACCCGATGGAGCGGGTGCATCGTTAGAACTATGCTCAGTATCTGCTGACATGGCATTACCAATAAATTGGAAAGCTGCTACACTATCAACTGGAGCAACAGTAAATGGTATCGAAATTTTTGCTTCCCCTGGTAGTGCTAACTCTGTTATTTGTGGTGAATTACCAGACCATACAATAACCGTTTCGAGTTTTCAATTTTCACCTGCTGATATTACAATTTATGTTGGCGAAACAGTGGAGTGGAATAATATTTCCGGAACGCACAATGTTAATGGTACGCAATCAACTTTTCCATCAAACCCTGAGAGTTTTGGTAACGCTGTAGGTGGCTCACCTTGGTCATATCAATACACATTTACAATACCGGGTGTAAATCATTTTCAGTGCGACCCACATTCAGGTCAAATGCAAGGAACAGTTACCGTTATTGAAGTGCCACCACCAGTAATTCGGAATATTGTAATTACAGAAATTATGTACAACGATCCATCTGCAAATGACACATTGGAATTTATTGAAATATATAATAATGATACTTTGGCAGTAAATTTAGGTGGTTATCAATTTACACAAGGAGTTAATTACACTTTTCCGGCAATTACATTAAATGTTGGTGACTTTTTGGTTGTGGCAAAAGATTCTCAAATTTTCCAAAACTCATTTGGATTTCCCGCATTTGATTGGGTAAATTCACAAGCTTTAGCCAATGCTGGAGAAACCATAGAACTACGTGATAATAACAACAATGTTGTTGATGCTGTTACGTATGACAATACGGGGTCGTGGGATCCGGCAGCTAATGGCAACGGCGCATCATTAGTATTATGCGATTTTAATTCTGATAATAATGTGGGTGCAAATTGGCGTGGTTCAACCACCACCACATCTATTGTTTTAGAGAATATCGTAATAAGTGCAAATCCTTACGAAGCATCCGATTGTCCAACAGGATTAAGTTTAGTAAATGATGAATATACAACTGATGTTAATGTTTCTTTTCCATTAAATGTGTTGTTAAATGATCAACTTACAGCAAATTATGAGATACAAATACCTGGTACTACAGCTTTAGGTACTATCGGTGTAGTAAATGGTGCAATAACCTATATCCCAAATGCAGATGTGTGTGGTGATGATGTTTTTATTTATATGGTAACTGATGTCGCTAGTGGCGTAATGGATACCGCAACTGTTACAGTTCACATAATAAATTGTCCGCTTAACTATCCGGTGAGAACAATCACATCCGTCACAAGTGAAAATAGCGATGGAGTAGCTGATTCGTTGAATGTTATTT
>JAGOHC010000127.1 GCA_017996375.1 Saprospiraceae bacterium
TTTATATACTGTATTCACTAACAAAGAATACCCTCCGTTTGATATTTCTGATTACCAAAAAGCAAAAGAAGTGAAGAAAGGATTTGGGGCAGGCTTTGCAGAAATTATAGATGCAATTGCTAATATGCCTGCCAAAATGCGACAAATTTCGTTGGTGCAATTTTTTACTTGGCCTGGTCTTTTCTTGATGTGGTTTTATTTTGGCGTAGCAACAACCCGAAGTGTTTTTAAATACGATGATACTTTGGAATCTTACGATAAGTTATACGATAAAATTAAAACCGACCCCACAGCAAAAAATTTAACTTTCGATCAACTCATGGCTTATGCTGGCGCAAACCAAGCTGCTATAAATATTGATGCAGGAAGTTTTAAAGATAAATTTGGTGAAAGCTCACAATCTTTTATGGATAACATGAAGCTGAATAGAGAGCGCAAAACTGCCGGTAATAATTGGGGTGGCATTTGCTTTGCATTTTACTCATTAGTCACTTTCTTATTTTCTTTCATATTGCCAAGCATCGCCAACCGCTTAGGCAAGCGCAACACTCATGCGTTGTGTTTAGCCATCGGTGCGTTTTCGCTCATCTCAGTAAGGTATATTGATAACCAATATATGTTATTAGCCGCCATGATGGGTGTAGGTATTGCATGGACGAGCATTTTATCAATGCCGTATGCTATGTTAGCAGGGAGTATTCCGGCACATCGAACAGGTATCTATATGGGCATTTTCAATTTTTTCATTGTACTACCTGAAATCATCGCCGCCTTATTTTTTGGTTGGATAATGGCAAATATTTTAGACAACGATCGCTTGGCTGCTGTGCAGTTAGGTGGGTTTGTTTTGTTGTTTGCATCTTTGCTTTGCTTCCAAATTCGTGAAATAGAAAAAGTACATGCAAGTGTTTAAAATCATTTCGCGTTAAAAGATTGGGTAACAAACTATGAAGATTATTACATTTCCTAACCAGAATCTGATAAATATCTTTATCATCAATCATAAGCTGCTCAATTAGAGGAGCTTTATTTTATTATTGTTAATTTTGCGACAAATCTGCCTTTTATACGTTATAGACAAAAATACTTTTACAAACACAAATTTTGTTAGTTATGAAAAAATTATTCATTCTTGCACTTTTAACCTTTTGTTTTAAGGCATCTGTAAATGCACAATGTACACCAGATATTACATATCAAGATTCAACATTCGGAGTATATCCGAAACCACAATCAGCATCAAATCCAAACGGAGGCATCAATATTCCGGCTTGCATCAACGAACCGTATCTGTTTGTATTTACGGTAGTTGTTCCCAATACCGTTGTTATTAATGGTATCTCTGTTCCAGTTGATAGTATTCGCATTGATTCGCTTCGTGGATTACCAATAGGTTTACAATATGCCTGTAATCCGAGCAGTTGTGTGTTCCAAAAAAATACACTTGACTGTATCGTAATAAACGGAACGCCTACAAATTCAAACACGGTTGGTGATTATGATTTAACGGTATTTGGCAAAGGTTTCACATTAGGGCAAGGCATTAATATAACATTTCCAACTTCTTCAACAGAAGGGCAATACACCCTACAACTCAACCCACAAGGAAGCCCCGATTGCGTATCGTTATCAACAAGTTATTTAGAAAATAAAAATATGATGGTGAGCAATACGCCAAATCCATTTTATGCCGATACGTACATTCATCTGAACAGCAAAATTGGTATAAAAGGTAATTTAGTGGTGTATAATTTATTGGGCAAACAAGTTGCAACGCAAATAATTGAAATTACAAACGGTGAAAACATCATTCGTTTTGATGGCAGAAGCCTTCCGAGTGGTACATATATTTATACTATTGGAGATAAAACTAACAAAGTTTCGGGTAAATTGGTTAAACAATAACTTGTTTTAACTTGCAGAAAAAACTTCAAATTAATCCCAAAATTTGGTGATTCTGGGTTTTATCATTTCAATAGATAATATTTATTTTTAGAAAAACTATTGTACGAAAAGATTTTATTGTCTGAGTAAAAGAAATGAGTAAAAAAGGAAAAATATTAGTCGCCATGAGTGGCGGAATTGATAGTACAGTTGCTGCCATGATGTTGCACGACGAAGGCTACGAGGTTATTGGTGTAACTATGAAAACTTGGGACTATGCAAGTTCAGGTGGCAATTCAAAAAAAGAGACAGGCTGCTGTAGTTTGGATAGTATCAATGATGCACGAAGCGTTGCTGTATCGCGTGGATTTCATCATTTTATTGTAGATATTCGAGAAGAATTTGGCGATTATGTGATTGACAATTTTGTTAATGAATACATTGCCGGCAGAACACCCAACCCGTGTATTCTCTGTAACACACACATAAAATGGAGTGCACTGCTGAAAAGAGCCGATGCTTTAGATTGTGAGTTTATTGCTACAGGGCATTACGCTATCATAAAAGAACATCTCAGTAGAAAATTTATCAGCAAAGGAGTAGATGAGCGCAAAGACCAATCGTATGTGCTATGGGGACTTTCGCAGGAGTGTTTGAATCGCACGCTTTTTCCATTGGGCGAATTAACCAAACCTGAAGTTCGGCAAATGGCTTTTGATGCTGGCTTTGACAACCTTTCTAAAAAAGCGGAGAGTTACGAAATATGTTTTGTACCTGATAATGATTATCGAGGATTCTTGAAGCGCAGAGTTCCCACTTTAGCGAAAACCGTTGCAGGCGGCATTTTTAAGGATGCAAAAGGGAATGTTATTGGCAAACATAGCGGCTATCCTTTTTTTACCATTGGGCAACGCAAAGGATTAGGCACGGCGTTTGGTAAACCTATGTTTGTGACAGATATTATTCCAGAAACAAATGTAGTGGTTTTAGGCGAAATAGATGATTTGATGCGGAACGGCATTACCGTCGGGCAAGTTAATACTATGAAATATGAACAGATACCTGATGGTTTAGAGCTTATAACACAAGTGCGTTACAATGACAGTGGTACACTAAGCCAAATCAACAATATCCATCCCAACATTAACGTTGAGTTTTATGCCAATGTAAAAGGTATTGCTCCGGGACAGTCAGCCGTTTTTTATGAAGGCGACGATGTTGTAGGTGGGGGCATTATTTTAAGTAGTAATTCCTTTAATTGAAAATACCCGATTATGATAAAAAATATATGCTTCTTGGTGCTTGTTGTTTTAGTAATTGGCAGTTTGGTTTCCTGTAAAGATTCGCACGAAACTGAGGAACTGAACACCGCTTTTGGCTATGAGTATTTTCCTTTACAAACCGGAAAATACATTACTTATGTAGTAGATTCGCTTACATATGACATTGGCGACAATAATGTTATTGTTATTGATACAAGTCGAGTTTATATTAAAGAAGTTGTACAAGATACTTTTACTGATAATTTGGGAAATACTGCCTATCGCATTGAGCGTTTTACCAAAAATATGATAAATGATCCTTGGCAAATTGACCGAGTTTGGGCTGCTACATTATTCAATAATATGGTATTTCGCATAGAAGATAATTTGCGATTTGCACGACTTACTTTTCCGGCACGAAAACGCAGCAGTTGGGATGGCAATGTGTTTATAGATAAATCAATAAAAATTCCAATCAACGGAGAGTCTATCGAAGTATTTAAAGATTGGAACAATTATATCATACAATCTGTTGGGCAGCCTGAACAGATTGGTGATGAGTTTTTTACGGATGTTCTTACCGTTATAGAAACAGATGATAATGGAATCAACAAAGTTCAGCGGAGATATTCAGTTTCAAAATATGCCGAGAATATCGGGTTAGTATATCGTGAGCAGGAAATTTTAGATACGCAATGCCCCTTTGGCGATTTGGAGGCTTGTGAAGGCGTGCCTTGGGAAAACAAAGCCGAAAAAGGTTATATTTTCAAACAAACCGTTATTGATTTCAATTAAAAAAGAGATGCAACCCACATTTATTCCCGTTGGTTTTACCAAAAAAACGCATGGCATTGGCGGTGAGTTGAAAATGGCAGTAGCACAAGAGTATTTAGAAGAATTTTTGAAGACAAAAGTTATCTATATTGAAGATAAGTCCGGCAAAGCATTACCTTTTTTTATTATATCTGTTCGTGGGTCAGCGCAGGAATTTATCGTAAAATTAGAAGATTGCGATTCGCGGGAAGCGGCTCAAGCACTTTCATCAAAAAAGATATTGTTAAACGAAAAGAATATTGCCTTAAAAAAAGTAAAAGCACATCAAGCAAAGTTAGATTTCAACAACTGCCAAGGTTATCAAATTGAAGACAGCGTGTTGGGGCAAATCGGTAAAATTGAAAGTATTATTCAATACCCAGCACAAGTGATGGCAATGCTATATTACAATAATAAAGAAGTGATGATTCCCTTAAACACTAACTTCGTTACCAAGTTAGATACTGCAAAAAGAATAATCCACACTACCCTTCCGGAAGGTATATTGTCTATATAAATTGAAGTAATTTTAAGAGTTTAAAATGCCTTGATTATTGTTAGCGATTATTATCGCGCCATTCGTACACCCATTTTGCCTGAATTTGCTCCAAATGCCCTTCCGTGCAATCTTCGCGTTTTCCATTAAAATTTGGAATTGCTAAAACCCAATCCATTAAATCGGTAAACCGGATGCGATAAATTTTGCCTTCGTTGAACTCTTCGCCGAATCTTTCGTACAATTTTATAGCAATATCTTCGTGGTCGCCCCAATTAATCGGCAAATTCTCAAAATCTTGAAATCCCATACTCGTTTAAATTAATTCTAAATCAACATCATGTTTTTCGTGCCACTGCAAACCATATTGGTTCAGGTCGTTCAAAAACGGATCGGGGTCAAATTCCTCTACATTGAAAACTCCCTTACCTGACCATTTTCCTTCTAATATCATTTTAGCACCAATCATAGCCGGTACGCCCGTGGTGTACGAAACTCCTTGTGTACCCGTTTCTTCAAAAGCAGCCTTGTGTTGGCAATTATTCCAGATGTAGTAGGTTCCTTTCTTACCATTCTTCTTTATTCCACTAATGCGACAACCGATTGAGGTTTGTCCGGTATAATTTTTACCTAAATCGCCCGGGTCCGGTAGTACTGCTTTCAAAAATTGCAAAGGCACTATGTCCACACCTTTATAGCGCACCGGAGCGATGCCTGCCATACCTATATTCTGAATCACACGCAAATGGGTGAGGTATTCCTCGCTAAAAGTCATCCAAAAACGTGCTTGCTTTATAGTTGGAAAATTCTTTACCAAAGATTCTAATTCTTCATGATATATGAGGTAAGAATTTTTTGGACCAATATCTGGATAATTAATCATGGCAGAAATTTCGTGTGGTTGTGTTTCTACCCACTTTCCATTTTTCCAATATTTTCCTTTCTGCGTAACTTCTCTAATGTTGATTTCAGGGTTAAAGTTAGTGGCAAATGCTTTACCATGGCTGCCTGCGTTTGCATCAACAATATCTAAGGTATGAATTTCCTTGAAATGATGTTTTGCAGCATAAGCCGTAAATACGCCCGTCACGCCTGGATCGAAACCACAACCTAAAACTGCCAGTAAGCCTTTCTTTTTATATTTATTCTGGTAAGCCCATTGCCAACTATATTCAAATTTTGCTTCATCCTTCGGTTCATAATTGGCGGTATCTAAGTAGTGAACTCCTGTTTCCAAACAAGCATCCATGATGGGTAGATCCTGATAGGGCAACGCAACGTTTATTACCAACTTTGGTTGAAAAGCATTTATTAGTTTCACCAACTCGGGTACATTCTCTGCATCAATGCGCGCTGTTTTTATTTTCTTTCCACCGACATCTTTTTTCACGGCTTCGGCAATGATATCGCATTTCTTTTTAGTTCGACTTGCAAGCATGATGTCAGAAAAAACATCTCTATGTTGAGCACATTTATATGCTACTACCCTGCCAACTCCACCTGCACCGATTATTAATATTTTTGACATATTTAACTAATTAATATTTTTGATTGTGTTTTTAGTAAGTAGAAAATTATTAATCTAAAAGCATTACTCATGTGACTCCGAAGGGACTCGAACCCCTACCAAGAGAACCGGAATCTCTTATTCTATCCATTAAACTACGGAATCTATCTTTTGTAATTTTGGGGATACAAAGATATTACAAAGTTTAGTTAAAGTTTATTTTTCTCAATAAATTCCAATAGTTCATCGCGATAGTTTTTGCCGATTGGAATTTGTTTAGGTTTACCTTTTTCATTGACTTCGAGCATGTTGCCGTCCACAGCAACGATTTTATCAATATTAACGATGAAAGAACGGTGAACACGTTTGAATAAATGTTGTGGCAGTTTTTCTTCTAAACTTTTCATGGTTTGGAGGGTGATAATTCTGCCCGTTTCGGTCTTGATTATTACATAATCTTTTAAGCCTTCGATATAAACCATTTCATCAAATTTAACACGCACTAATCGTTTGTCAGATTTTACAAAAATATGATCTACGGTGTCATTATCTGTATGAATATTTGGTTGCTCGCGTTTTTTAATTTGCTCTGCTGCTTTGTTTAAGGCTTTCAAAAACCGTTCAAAAGAAATAGGCTTGAGCAAATAATCAACTGCGTTGAGTTCAAAGCCTTCCACCGCGTAATTAGAGTAAGCGGTTGTAAAAATAACTAATGGTGGTTGACTTAATGATTTTAAAAAATCAATACCTGTAAGCTGTGGCATCTGAATATCTAAAAACATCAGTTGTATATTATTGTTTTTCAGCACTTCGTTAGCTTCGATAGCATTTGAGCATGAGCGCACTAAATTGACTTCGGGCAACCGTTCGATATATGTTTCAAGCACTTCCAACGCCAATGGTTCGTCATCAACAATTATTATATTCGTCATAAGTATCGTTATTTTTAACAATATTCCAAAAAATGTGTGATATTGACAAAGATTTTTATCAATATTTGCTAATGTATTTTTATGCATCTAAAGTACTACAATAAAATTAACCACATCTTCACTTTCAAGAATTGACAACAATAAATGCCTGACAATCTTATTTTATTCAACAAATTCAACAAATTAGCAACCTTAGCGAAAGCTACCAAAATAAGGAGGTTGTTACACAATCCAATCCGATATGTTTCGGCTCAATTATTTTTAAAACTCATTTACCCGATTAACAAAAAAGGTAAAATTGTTGCTGCCAAAACTTTTTATGATACACCAATGGAGTTAGTATTACCGGCTGCGACGGATATTTTTTTGATAGGTGGCAAATCGCATGAATCTGAAATTCGATTGACACATTGGTTATTAAAAACTTTGAATGAAGGTGATGTTTTTGTCGATATTGGTGCTCATTATGGCTATTTCACATTGATGGCATCGCAGTTAGTTGGCGAAAAAGGGAAGGTATTTGCCTACGAAGCGGCACAATCTACTTACCAGATTTTGAAAAATAATACGATACAATCTGCTAATATTGTCATAAAACATACAGCCGTTACTAACGCACAATCACCCATTGCTTTTTACGAGTTTCCTGTTTTGTATTCAGAGTATAATACTTTAGATGTGGAACAATTTAATCAAGCAACTTGGTTTAAAAAAAATCCACCAAAAAAAATAGAAGTTTCTACAACATTATTAGGCGACATCATTAATAACCATCATCCAAATATAATAAAAATTGATGTAGAAGGTGCTGAATATCAAGTAATTGCAAGTGCTAAAAACGTACTTTCATATTCTTCGCCAATTATTATTATGGAATATCTGCATGACGAGCGACATAATGAACAGCACAATGCAGCACAACAACTTTTAGCTCAGTTTAAATACAGCGCACACA
>JAGOHC010000128.1 GCA_017996375.1 Saprospiraceae bacterium
AAAAAAAGTTTTTATTACGCTTATCAAAATGGGTGCTCAGCATATTGCTTTTAATTATTGTGGCAGCCGTCGCATTACCGTTTTTTTATAAAGATAAAGTGTTGGCACTCGTAAAAAGCGAAGCCAGCAAAAGCATCAATGCCACTCTTAATTTCAGCGACTTAGATATTTCGTTATTTCGCAATTTCCCGAGTGTTTCAATAGGGTTGGATAGCTTTTCCATCATTGGAAAAAATGAGTTTGCCGGAGTGCCGCTCATTACTGCCAACAACATCCGCGCAACGGTTGATTTAATGTCGGTAATACGAGGCGGCAACCTTTACACGATAAAATCAGTATCGTTAGATAAGCCGCTCATCAACATCCAAATTTTAGAAAACGGGAAAGCAAATTACGAAATCACCATCCCCGACACTACCGTTCAGCAGCTCGCCGAACCGAGTCCGTTCAAGTTGTCGCTCAAACGATACGCCATCAAAAACGGTACAATCTTTTACAAAGATCGCCAATCACAAATGGATGCAGAATTGAAGGGTGTGAACCACTCCGGGAAAGGTGATTTTACAGAAAGTATCACCGACTTAGCCATGCTGACAAAAATTGATACGCTGAGTTATCAATCAGGTGCAACACAGTTGCTTAAAAATGCAAAGCTAGATTGGAATGTAACACTCAATGCTGATATGGCAAACAAGCGTTTCACTATAAAAGATAATGACCTGACGATAAATGCACTGCAACTTTTAGCCGATGGCTTCGTGCAGATAATGCCAAATGAAGATGTACTGACAGATGTTAATTTCAAAGCACCGCAATCCGATTTCAAAAACCTCATATCACTGATACCCAATGCTTACACGAAAGATTACACAGACGTAAAAGCCTCCGGAAATTTTTCCCTTTCAGGGAACGTAAAAGGTAGCTATAATGCCAAGACAAAAAAAATGCCCGCCTTCAAGTTAAACTTAAACGTGGATAACGGCAGCATAAAATACCCGCAACTGCCCATGGGCATCACCAACGTATTTGTTAAAATGGATGTAAACAGCCCAACCAGCAACTATGACCAAATGGTGGTAAATGCACCTGTGTTCAAAATGCAAATTGGCAACAACCCGATTGATGCAAAATTCATCCTCAAAACGCTACTCTCTAATCCCGATGTTGATGCTACTTTGAAAGGAAAACTAAACTTAGCCGAACTTACAAAAGCATTCCCGATGGATGGTGTAAAAAATATGAGCGGCTTGCTCACAGCAGACATTATATTGAAAGCAAAACAGTCGTACCTCGACCAAAGGCAGTATGAAAACGTCAATATGGCGGGCAGCTTACAAATGCAAGGTTTGAACTATCAGGCAGAAGGCACCCCACCCATACTCATCAATTCTGCAGCCATCAATTTCACGCCACAGCGCGTAACTATACAGCAGTTTGTTGCTAATTTGGGCAAAAGCGATATTACCGCCAACGGCACAATTGATAATATATTGGCATACTTCTCGCCTGAAAAAACCATGCAAGGCAACATCTATTTCCGCTCCAACTATTTCAATGCTAACGAATGGACGCAGCCGGAACCCGCCAGCAATCAACCCAAGCAAGCGAGCAACAATTCCGCCACCTCAGCAGCTTCTTTTAATCGTTTTGACTTCACCGTTGATGGCGCTGTTAATTCATTAAAATATGATAAATACAACCTCAAAAACGTGGTAGCACAAGGGCATTTTACGCCAAATTCCTTCACATTGAATAAAAGTGGCTTCGCGCTTGGCGATAGCGATTTCTCCTTTAACGGAAACATAAAAAATGTTTTCGGGTATTTATATGGCAATGATATTCTTACAGGAAATTTGCAACTTGCATCAAACAAATTGGACATGAACCAATTTATGACAACTTCGCCTACCACCGCATCTGCGACTGCCCCACCAACTGCTACCGAGCCGATACGTGTGCCTAAAAATATTGATATGATTATTCAAACTTCTATCAATAGATTACTTTATACAAATATGGATATGTCCAATGTTATCGGGCAAATCGTTGTAAAGGATGAACAAGCCCGACTCGTCAATGTGAAAACTAATATGCTCGGCGGCGTAATTGGCTTAACGGGCGGATACAACTCAAAACCGCAGAAGCCAACCTTCGACCTGAAGTATGATTTGCACAACATCGAATTTAAACAAGCTTTCAACACGTTTAATACCGTAAAAAAGATTGCGCCGATTGCACAATACCTCAACGGAAAGTTTAATACAACAATGGATATGAAAGGCGCACTGAACAATGACCTTTCGCCTGATTTTTCGACCCTTACAGCAGACGGTTTTTTGCAAACTTTTAGTGCCATTTTGCAAAACTTCAAACCATTAGAAGCCATCGGTAATAAATTAAAAATTGACGCTTTCAAAAACGTTACCATCAAGGATACCAAAAATTGGTTTGAGGTAAAAAACGGCTTCGTAGAAGTAAAAGAATTTGATTACCAACTGAAAGATATTGCCCTGAAAATCGGTGGCAAGCATGGCTTCACACAAGATATGGACTATAGCATCAAAGCAAAAATACCGCGCAAATTATTAGACCAAAACGGATTAGGTGCAGCCAACGCAGCAGCCAATCAGTTACTTAGCGAAGCAAATAAGTTGGGTTTAAACATCAACGCAGGCGAGTTTATAAATGTGCTTTTTAAAATTACAGGTACTTCTACATCGCCAACTGTTGCCATGAAACTTGTGGGTACGGAAGGAAAATCGGTCGCAGATTCCGCTACAGAAACCGCAAAAGAAGCTGCTCAAAAAGCTTTGGATTCCGCAAAGGTTGTCGCCAATAAAAAGTTGGATGAAGCCAAACAAAAAGCTAAAGAGATGGCAGACAAAGCCGCCGATTCCTTACAACGCATTGCCAAACAAAAAGCCGATGAAGCAATGAAAAAAGCTAAGGATGAAATTAATAAAAAAGCCGGCGACATCGTAAACGACCCTGCCGTGAAAGATAAAGTAAAACAAGTGGAAGACAAGGTAGGCAAAAAAGTGGACGATGTACTCGGCGATAAAGCCAAGAAAGAAGTAGAGAAAGCCAAAGAGAAATTGGATGACTGGAATCCGTTTAAAAAGAAAAAGGATAATTAAAAATTATCCCTTTTTACATTATATTTTTATACTGACAGTACCCGATATTGTGCGTCCATCAGAAGACCAAATGCCAGGACCCGGATAAAACTGTGGGCGTTTGGTAAAGTAATGCTCATCCAACGCATTGTTGATGTTGAGTTGTAATTTTATCTTATTAGATATTCTTGCGCTGATGTTTATATCTAATAAATTATATGCCGGCACTAAGCCCACCGCACCTGTCGGAGACGGAGTAGTAGTGTTGAGTGCATCTGCAAAACTCTTTGCAGTAAAGCTATACAACAAAGAGCAACCGTAGCGCGCATAGCGCAACGTAACGCCATTACGGCAGATCCATTCCGGTACACTTTCAACCTTGTTGCCGCCAATATTCACATTGGCAGTACCTACACGTATAGCGGCATCTTGGTAGCGTGCATCCATATATGAAGTGGAGGTAAAAACTGAAAGGTGTACGGCATCGGTCATATCAAAATTACCCTGCAATAAACACTCCACACCCTTGGTGGCTGTATTGCCGATATTAGTTCTGAAAATTGTGAGGTTGCCCGCGCTATCTGTTTGAGCAAGTGTGCCAAGGCGATTGCTATACTGCAAATAAAAGCCCGTTATATCCCAACTTAAAAAATGCCACTTACCTCTAAAGCCTATCTCTGCATTATAGCCAAAAGCATCTTTCAAATCTTTATCAACATATTCATATACTGATGACGGAATAATATCTTTAAATATCACCGGACGATAGGCGTGCGACCATCCCGCATAAACATTCATTTTTTTTGTAATATCATATTGTGTGCTTACGCCAAACAGCGGATAGCGATGTCGTATCGTATTGGGCAAATCTTGGTCGGTATAATAAATAGTAGAGCCGGACATTTTACTTTTGCCAGCTTCCAAACGCACACCTGTATTGACAGAAAATTTGTCGGTAATTGCCCAACGGTTTTCAACAAAAAAAGCCATATTGTGTGTTTTAAAATGTAAGTCTCTGCCCCACCCTTCTGCTACTAATGTCAAATCGTAATCGCTACCTGTAGTACCTTTGCCGAGTTGTCGGCGATGCAAGTCGTTATTCATAAATTGCACACCTGCTGTAAGCGTACTTTGTTGATTCATCAATGCGTATGAATGTAAAAATCGCAACTCTGTTGTGTAGCTGTTAAAATTGTCAATATCCACTTGACGATTGTTATATGTTAAAGTTGCCAAGTTAATTGTATCGCCCACATTAACGGGTTTGTCAAACATCACGCTGTTGCGAGTACCTAAAACCGCAGAAGAATTTAGCTCTAGCTTGGTGTTTGGTGTAATGCTCCATTGCAGCGCAAGGGAAGGGATATGAATATTCGGGCTATAATAATTTCGTGAGCGTGTGGATGTGCGCGGGTCAGCCAGAAACATACTGTCATTGAGTGCGCCTGGCAGGTGCGTTACATAATTGGAGTGCGTCCATTCCATCTTTAGTAAGAGTGAAGGCTGTATATCATAAAATAGTGAAATATTCTCGGCGTTAAAGCGCGAATCGCTATTTTTGCGATAGCCGCCTATCCATTTTTTATTTGCCCACGCCGAATATCTGAACTTCCCGATTTTTCCAGAAGCAGCATTGTACGTACTCACTAATCCATACGAACCCACCGTGTTGATACTTTCAAAAGAAAGTTGCTTAGTGGTGTCCGGCTGCTTACTGACGTAGTTGAGCATACCGCCAAATTGCGCTCCGTATTGCAACGAACCCGTTCCGCGTGTTAGCTCTATGCGCTCAACGGCTTCCATAGGTATGTTGTAATGGCTTGCCGGATAACCGTACATATCAGAGTTGGTGATGATACCGTCCTTACGAATGTTAAACTCCCAGCCGCGATGTGGGTCTAAGCCACGTGTAGAAATATTCATCTGGTTGCCTGTGCCATCCATATCATAAACAAATATGCCTGGAATTTTGGCAAATATTTGTCGGGCATATTTTTCTGAGATGGCTACCGATTTTTGTGTCAAGCGCACTACTTCTGTTTTTTTGCCTGCAAAAATATACGTGCCCCGAACAGGTTCAAGTGATTGTATATCTACGGGCGTTCTTGTGGCTTTTATAGTGATAGGTAATAATTCTTCGTATAGCAGTGTATCATTTTGCCCGTATAACGGATAAAAAAAAGGTACGATAAGCATTACCAGCAAAATTGTTTTCATGTTCAATTATTTGCTATTCAACAATATGTATAAGAAGCGCAGAGAAGGGTTGCACTAACAAGTACGGCAAAACAACAGATTTTGTTCAGGGCAAAGTCAATTACTTGTTTTTGGACAACTTTATAGAGAAACTGCCTTTTTCGATTTTCCAAGTATCTACGAGTACCCCTTTCACCAATTTGCGGCACTGCCCCGAAAACTCACCGCTAATGTTCTCACTTGCTTCATCCCATTTTAAATTATTGATTGTGAGCAAGTTATTATTTAAACTTTCGCCATGACTAAGCATGAGCTTATCATCGAGGAAAGCCATTTTCTTTGGAGCAACCATAAGATACAAATTAGGGTTCATGGTTGCGGCAACCAATTCATTTTTCTCATTAAAATTAAATATAAATGATACGGTATTTTTATCGGCATCATACCTGCTGAAAAATACAACTTTCAATTTTTGACCGTCCTGTTCGATAGTTTGATACCCACCGCGCGAGTTGAACGCACTTAATCCTTCGTAGTAGGTAGTCAGGTTATAAGAAGTATTTTCAAATGGAATATCAAGGCTGGATATTCCGGATACGTCAAACTTTACATACCCTTGTTGCTGATGACCAGGCGTGGCAGGCGTTTGTTGAGTGGCATTTTGCTTACAAGCTATGGTTCCAAAAAGTGCCATTGCACAAACTGCATAAATAAATTTCTTCATACTCAATTATTGCTTATAGTGTTTAACTAATATCGCTTAATGCGGCGCAAAGGTACAAAAAATATAGGGTTGCACTAAATTAATTAGCAAGTTACCTTCGTTAGTAATTATTTGTCAAAACAAAACAAGCTATACATACGGCGGCTAACACTTTATAGCATATTGGAATAAAAAACGGTTACTTAAACAACACTACCCACCCCGTATATGCACTATTTTTTCTACACGGTTGCTGCCATCGTTTGCATACCAATAAAAAAAGTACATACCCGAAGGTTGCGCTGTTAAATCAATGTCTATTGTGTTTGTACCCTTAGCGATACCGCTACTCACAGGATTTCCCAAGGCATCCGTAACATACCACCTACCCGATGCCGCAGCAGGTATATTGACATACACCACTCCCGTTGTAGGATTGGGATATACCCTAAACCCTTCTTTCTCAAATGCTGCTGCTATGCCTGTTGGGAAGCCCCATATCAAACTGCTGTCGCAGTCCGTTCCCGTCCGATACATCGGCAGATTAGGTAAAAAATGTAGCACTCTCGTAGGTGTTCGGATAGCGCGTTCTATAAAATTACAGGCTGCACCTTTTTCATTCGGGTGGTCTATTACGTGTATGTAGTTAGTGGTTGAACCGGGTGATACGTATATCCTGCAATCCGGTCCAACGGTCATATACCCCAAGCCCACTGGCCAACCAGTCTCAGAAAACGACCTAAAATGCCCAATATGATAAACACTTGTAGTGCTGTCTGTATCTTCTATATCAATCTGATATACATCTTCCGGCGTGGTAACATAAATAAATCGCGCATCCGGCGAAAAGCACAACCCTTGGGGTAACGTATCCATTTTTGGATAGGGATAGTGCCGATAATTGGATAGCATCCCCGTTGCTTTATCAAAGTCATACACCATGGCACCCTTTGCCTTATTGTTGAGTGCCAACTTCGTGCCGTCCGGTGAAAACGTGGTCTGCCCGATACCAACATCTAAGTAATAAAGCGTGTCGCCAACACTCTGAACATAAGGACCTTCAAAACCCGTTTCGCCGCCTATTAAATATTCATAAAATATGTTCGTATTATACGGATTACTATATATCCACCAACGCTTACCATCTTCATGCAGATAAGCAGTCAGGCGACCCGGTAGCATTGTGTCTTGCGATAATATGTCCTTACTTTTTACTTCAAAAATAGTATCTCGTTTAACAATAGTAGTTAAATACAGACGGTCTGAAATAACAGCGTTTAAAACAGATGTATAATCGGCATTTCGATGCACCAAATAAGTGATGGAATCATTAAACGAAGGTAAAAACAACGACAATTGAAAACCCGGGTATTCATCACTCCCCGCTTGACAGGCGTATTCGTTTGTCATTCCCGGATTGAGGTTATCGCTGCCGGCAACGGTCTGTAAATTTCTATCTATTATCCGGCAGTTGTTTGTCATCAACATAATCTGCCCTGCCGTATCGCAAATAAAACTACCGGATGATGATAATCCAATAAGGTTATCTCCTGCGTACCCGTAAGCATGTATGGTATCCTGCGTGAAATCCAAAATAGACAAACCCCAGCCTAATGGAATACTGTCCCCATAGCCAAATATCCATTGCCTATCGTACTTGTG
>JAGOHC010000129.1 GCA_017996375.1 Saprospiraceae bacterium
CCGTTTTTGGCACATTAGGCGACCTGGAAGAATCACTATTCAAGCGGAGTTTACACATCAAAGTTTCGGGTAGTTTCTTGCCCGGACACGGCGGCTTCTTAGACCGTTTTGATGCCTTTATATTTGTATTGGCAACTGCCGGAATGTATTTACTCCTGCAAGCTAAGTTGTAGGAAATCCCTAAAAAGTTATATTTTTACAAAAAAGTAAAATTCTTTTAGTAATGAATCTTCAACGCCTTGTTTGCATCCTGCTATCGATAGCATTTTTACTCATTAACAATATGCTGTCTGCACAAATAACATTTCCAAAAAATGGCACTTATGACGAGCGCAGTGAAGTGTTTGCATTTATCAATGCTACCGTTTATAAAGATTTTCAAACCAAGTCTGACTCTACAACCTTAGTCATTCGCAAAGGGAAAATAGAAGCCATCGGTACAAAAGTTATCATTCCGTCCGATGCTGTTATCATTGATGTACAAGGGAAATACATCTATCCGGCATTTATAGATTTATACACCAACTATGGCTTACCAAAACCCAAAGCAGTCGGTGAAGCACACCGGCAGCAACCACAATTTTTAACAAATAAAAAAGGAGCATACAATTGGAACGAAGCCATAAAGCCTGAATACAATGCTGCCGATGAATTCAGCCAAAATGGAGATTCGGCAGAAACATGGCGCAACGAAGGCTTCGGCGCGGTATTATCGCACAGCTTGGATGGCATTGTGCGCGGCACTTCAGTATTAGTACTTTTGGGTGATGATGCACCACATGAGTTGATACTCAAAGAAAAAACAGCCAATCATTTGTCGTTCAACAAAGGTGTTTCCACGCAGCCATATCCAAGTTCGGAAATGGGGTGCATTGCACTGCTGCGCCAAACCGCTTATGATGCGAAATGGTATGCTGAACAGGGGTACAAGGAAGAAAAAAACCTGTCGCTCGAAGCGTGGAACAATAACCAATCGCTGCCGCAAATTTTTGAAGCCAACGAGCGATTGGACGTGTTGCGTATCCGTCAAATAGCCAAAGAATTTGGCGTGCAATACATCGTCAAAGGTGTCGGTGATGAGTACCTGCGTTTAGATGAAATTAAAACAACCAATCAAGCACTCATCATACCGTTAAACTACCCCGAAGCATTTGATGTTGAAGATCCTTACGATGCACGAGAAGTTCCTTATGCTGCCCTAAAACATTGGGAACTTGCCCCTACTAACGCCGCTGCTTTAGCAAAGGAAAATATTCCGTTTGCCATTACTACACAAGGTATCGAAAAAAGTAAATTCATGGAGAAGCTCCGAAAAACTATCGAAGCGGGGCTATCCGAAGCAGATGCGCTAAAGGCACTTACGCTCACGCCGGCGCAACTCATCAAGGCGGATAACCAATTAGGTACGTTGGACATCGGCAAGGTGGCAAACTTTTTTATTGCTTCCGCAAATGTATTTGAAAAAGGAAGTGTCATTTATCAAAGTTGGATAAACGGCAAAGCGTATATATTAAAAGATATAAATACCCCAATTATTAATGGCAACTACAACCTTCGTGTAGGTAACGAAACATATTCATTAGTAGTAAAAACAAAGGATAACAAAACGGAGGCGGCTATCCGTAATAATGACAAAGAGCAAGCAGCTACCATTCAGATAAAGTATCCTATGATTAGCATATTATTCGATACTACTAAAATGGCAACCAATACCGTCGCGCTGTCCGGCATCATGCAGTCTGTTGAGCAATGGTCGGGGAGCGGTACGATAGGGTCTGGGCAGTGGGTAGATTGGTCAGCCACATTTGTTTCAACAGTTATTGCTGATGCTAAAAAAGATGACAAAAAACCAGCAGGAACATTAGGAGCAATTACCTATCCGTTAGTGCCTTTTGGTTGGGAGCAATCGCCGCAAGCCAAGCAATATCTCATCCGCAACGCAACGGTATGGACGAACGAGAGAGACGGCATTATGCGCGAAACAGATGTGCTGTTAGATAATGGTAAAATTAAAAATATCGGAAAAAACCTCACCGCTACCAATGCTATTGTTATAGACGGTACAAACAAACACCTCACCGCAGGCATTATTGATGAGCACTCGCATATTGCCATTTCGCGCGGCGTTAACGAAGGCTCTTCGCAAGAAAGCGTGGCGGAGGTACGTATCGGTGATGTTGTAAATTCGGAAGATATTAATATTTATCGTCAGTTGTCGGGAGGTGTTACAACGGCGCATTTGCTGCACGGCTCTGCCAATCCAATCGGTGGACAAACGGCACTCATCAAATTGCGCTGGGGCTTTGCACCCGAAGCGATGAAATATAATAACGACCACCGATTTATAAAATTTGCCTTAGGCGAAAATGTAAAACAATCGAATTGGGGCGATAATAGCACAACCCGTTTTCCACAATCGCGTATGGGCGTTGAACAAGTGTATGACGATTATTTTACGCGTGCCCGCGAATACGACAACTTGAAAAAATCCGGCAAGGCATATCGCAAAGATTTGGACTTGGAAGCCATCGCAGAAATTATCAACAAGCAGCGCTACATCACTTGCCACTCGTATGTGCAGTCAGAAATAAATATGTTGATGAAAATGGCGGAGAAGCATAACTTCCGTATCAATACTTTTACACATATATTGGAAGGATATAAAGTTGCCGATATTATGGCGAAGCACGGCGTTGGTGGCTCCAGCTTTTCCGATTGGTGGGATTATAAGTTCGAGGTGTTTGATGCTATACCATACAACGGCGCAATCATGCACCAACAGGGTGTATTGGTGGCGTTCAATTCGGATGATGCAGAAACGGCTCGCCGCCTGAATCAAGAAGCAGCCAAAGCAGTGCTTTTTGGTGGTGTTTCGGAAGAAGAAGCTTGGAAATTTGTTACACTCAATCCGGCAAAATTATTACATATTGACGATAAAGTAGGCAGCCTCAAAAATGGTAAAGATGCTGATGTAGTGCTGTGGAGCGACAATCCCTTATCTGTTTATGCGAAAGCTGAAATGACGTGGGTGGACGGCATCAAATTTTTTGATAGGCAAGAAGATGTCGCTTTACGCGAAAGCGTGCGTGCCGAACGTGCCCGAATTATTCAGAAAATGATTGCAGCCAAAAAAGGGGGTGTAAATGTGCAACCCGTAGTGCCACAAAAGCAGAAGTTGTATCATTGCGATGATGAAGAAGACGAAGGAAATAGTCATTGGTAAAAAAGAAAAATAACTTGGATATAGATTGGTTTCAATATCAACACAAATTACGCATCAAAACAAACGCCGAGCGGCGAAGCGTATATGACGTTATCCGAAAAAAATATGTGGCACTTACCAAAGAGGAATTAGTGCGGCAGTTAGTGATTCATTATTTCATAGAAACGCTGCAATATCCGCGAAATAGCATCGCCGTAGAAAAACATATTGAGGTGAATGGTTTGAAAAAACGCTTCGATGTGGTAGTCTTTACACATACCTTGCAAGCATGGTTGTTGGTAGAATGCAAATCGCCCGAAGTGGCAGTTTCACAAGATACTTTCCGACAGGTATCCATGTACAATATGCACTTTCAAGCGGCGTATTTGATGGTTACAAATGGTATTGAAAACTATTGCGCTGCCATAGATTATAGCCAATCGAATTATCAATTTCTGCTGGAAATGCCGAGTTATCCCGCCTTGCTATGAGCATAGCTTCTTTTTGTGTATAGGGTTTGCACGAGTCGAGAAATGCAGATAAATTGGATTCCGTGTTTGAGAATATGTTTAAAATTTATAGGTGACTACTAGTTTTATGTATCTTCCAAAGATATTTCGTTTATTTTCAATTAGCATAATTGGCAACAGTTCTCTTTTTATAAAATATTTACTATCAAATAAATTGTCTGCTTCTAAATGAAATTGATATTTAAATTTGGTAAACGATATTTTTATGTTTAGGAGAGTTAATTTCGCAGTAGTTGAGTTACTCTCAATAAGACAAACTTTTGGAGCAATTTTCGTCAATAGAAAATCAGTCCAATGAATACTCACTGGCGTTTCAATATAGTAGGTATTTAACTGACTATTGATATTTGGTGTATCTGTACTAAATGTAAATTGTTGATATTTAGTAGCTATATCTATGCTCATAGGGAGATGCGGAACATCGTATTTTAAATAAAATTTCAGACCCTGTATTTTAGAAATTATGAAATAAATATTTCCATTACTTTCATCTATATTTTTAGTTTTATTGACAAGAAAGAAAGGTTCAAGTTTTAGTGAGATGGGGTATTTATCGAACACCTTACTAAGTATTAGTGTGTTTATTAGATATTGCCCGCGCAACTGGTCATATTGTGTACCGATTAAGGGAAGGTATTGTGTTGAAACACGGTTGTTTTCATACGAATTGCCGTACAATCCGGCATACAAAATACCTATTCCGTAGTCTTTTAAAAGCGAAGACGAATAGGTAAGTTGTACTATCTGTGTAGGTCGCGGTACTAAGGTAAAATTATTGGGGATGTTAATGGTTTGGAAATCTATCAACTCTGCACCTTGCGATAGCTTATACATAGCGGGAATACTTGCGTTACGTTTGTACAATATACCGACATTATCAAAATTGCTAATAGTAAAGATAAAATTAGATTCAATTTCTAAGAGGCGGGTGTTGCTTTTGTTAGGTTGAAAATTCGGGAACGAATTTATGGTTAATCCCACTTTGTTACTCCAATTAATTCTGTTTTTTTGATATTGTAATGAAAAATAAGGCACGTACTGCCATGATTTTAAAAAATGCCGATTGCCTGTAAAAATAGATTGCTCCCAAAGTTGTTTTGCACCCCCATTGATATAGTAGGGATTTTTTTGTGTCGTCAGTTCATTATAGTTACCTCTAACACCACCCAACAAGGTGATAAATTTTGCATGATATTGAAAAAAAGAATTAAGTCCGTATAACGTTTCTTTTAGTGAAATATCTTGTTGAAAATCAGTAATTAACTCTCCGTTAGTATCGTAGAACAAGGTATATTGTAAATTGTTATGTTGTAATGCATTGTGAAGACTGCCTTGGTCCAAAGAGTATATTGCATTGGTATGGAATCCGAACTTATCGCTAAACTTAATTTCTAATTTTAGATTATTCAGGTAATTAACGATGCCTTTTGTTTTTAAAAATTGATAATTTGTGTGGCTATCAAATTCAGTATTCGCATTGTTTTTTCGATTATAGTTGAAATTGACTATAAAATTATTTTCTACTCGGAATTTTGATGTCGGAGTGAAGGTTAATGTAAATTTATTTTTTGTATTAAAGTCAGTATTTTTCCTGATTTGACTAATAGTATTTGTAGTCTGTGTTATATAAAATTGTCGGGTATTATCTTGTAATTCTTCTTGCAGGTATGTGTTGTAAGATGCCACGTAACAGGATAGGTGCTTATGAACGGGAATGCTAAATGAAACGCCTAACATACCGGGTTGGAGGGATGTATAATCTTTAAAACCGTAAATTTCTTTGGTGAACTCCTGCGATTCAAGGAACGAAGTGAAATTTGAAGGCAATTCAAAAACTTTAGCATACGCTTCCTTGTCTAAATTTTTTAGCTGTGATAGGCTAATGGTTCTCGCCCCCAGTTGATCATACTCTGCTAAAAAATGCGTTTTTACGGTATTCGTAATAGAGAATAAATTGAGGTAGCCGCCAAAGCGTTGTTGGTTTCGCTGTACTCCGGCGGCGAACTTTCCTTCCCCAAACAGGGATGTTTTTACATCTTTTTTTAATTTAATATCTAAAATTACTAAGTCGTTATTAGATAGCATAGATTCCTTGAAAGCTGTATTTTTGTCTTTCATTCGAATCTCTATATTCTCTACCATTTCGGGCGTAATGGTTTTGGTAGTGATGGCTGCCCCTTCCTTTGTAATCTCCTGCCCATCTATCAACACCTTGTTAATAATCTTGCCGTTAATCTTTAATTCTCCGTCTTGGAGTACTTCAATACCGGGTATATTTCGCAGCACATCCTCCAAATTATTATCTCCTCTGCGTGTCCATTGGTCAATATCATAAATTATCGTATCAGATTTAACCACAATGGGAGGCTTTCTTGCCACCACCTCAATAACACCTAATTCATTTGCGTTTTGCACCAATTCAAAATTAGATATAATCGTTTGGTCGGAGTTATCATCTATTAAAAGCAACTGTTCAGTGCTTATGTAATTGAGCATACTTGCTTTTAGCATAAACACACCTTTTTTTTGTAAAGCTATGGCAAACTCACCTTGCTCATTTGTATAACTTATATCAACAATCTGACTGGTATTTTTTTTCAAAACGGTAAGTTGTGAATAATCAATAGGTTTGCGCGTAACAGAATCAATAACTACGCCTTTGATCCATATTTGTTGGGCAAAGCCGTTGATAAAAGGCATACTTATCAAGTAAATGAACAAGGTGAATCTCATTATGTAGCCTTTAATCGTTTCCTAAATTAAAAGCCTTTTCTATTTTTTCTAACCAAGAATCTGCATCGGATTTGCTAGACGCATACTTATCTTCAGGTAATAACTCTCCCTCTGTGGGGTATAGTTTTTCTTTGTCCACGGGTTCAAATACAATACTATCTACTGTGTCGGTATAGTCACCTTTACCGCCGCTAACCTCTAAAACTATGCCGGGCAACCCCCAGGCTGATGGCGTTCCCACGCTTACGGGAATACTTTCCGTAAACCATGCCACTATTTCGCCGAAAAGCGGATGTTGACAAACCGCTTTCTTGCAATTATAATCCTTGATTTTCTTTTTCTCATTGGTGATGGTCCATATTGGGGCTTCTTCTTTAAACTCGGTGCGGACAAATTTTTTATCGGATAATTTTTTTTGTTTTATCCCTATTTTTTTCTTGGTATCTCTGTAATATTCTACGTATTGATACGTCACTGTTTTTTTTCTTAAGGGTTCGTTTTCCAAAATTTTTTCTTCTTGATCTCCTCTTACGAATAGAGAAACTTCTTTGTTGAAATAGACCTTGTTATAGGTTGTCATATTGTTCTGTCCGTTGTAGGTTTTATATCGAATGTACCCTTGATACTGCGCCAATAAGCCAACAACATGAGCAGTTATAAAAAAGAATACTAGAATAGTTTTAAGTAATTGCTTCATAGTAATATTTTTTAGAATAAATAAATTAGTGGGGAGGCTGCTTTTTGTCAGCCCCCTCACCTTTGCGGTTGGTTTTAGTTTAACTCGCTACAATTACAGAACCAACAAGAAGTTGTTGTTGTAGAGCCGTCTTGGTTTGTAACAGTTTTCTTACAATACAAGGCATCATCTGTAGAAGGTTTGTTGTAAGCTTGAACAGAACCATAGATTGCACCAATTAATAGTACAGCTGCGATTAACTTTTTCATAAAAGTAAACAATTAAGTTTTGCGCCTACTCGTGGGCTTTTCGGCAATCGCCCTATCTACTCTTCAGGATTTTCGATAGTAACTCCGCTTTACGTAAATGCAATACGAAGGTAGAAACGATTACAAATATATTTTTGGTCATCTCGCTTTGTTTTAAGTCATTTTGTATCAGCGGGGGGGGCACGCTTTTGTACAATATACTCCGAAGGCACCCAGTCTAGAAGTTCCAATAT
>JAGOHC010000130.1 GCA_017996375.1 Saprospiraceae bacterium
AGATGATATGGAATAAAGACATAGATGGATTCAAGAGCATGGAAGTACAAATAACACCGGAGAAATTAGAGGCTTTGTCGGTGTCAAAGCGCACGGTATACGACCATTGCAAATCGTACATATCAACAAATGTATTGTCAACAATAGCGCAGGTGATAGAATACCTGATACTGCAGAATGGCAAAACAAACCAGTACTACCGGAGGATAATAATGGAACTTGTGGAGTTGAGATACTTAGTAAAGGATGATGTATACTTGAAGATTGGTAGTATATCGGGGGAGAGTGTTGTGGACGTAACTGAATCGGACGAATTTTAAAAAAAATATATAAACGATATGGAAAAGCAAATTGAATGGGAGTTGACCATGGACAAGATTTATTTCACCAAGCATGTGTCAAACTGGACATTGGCAGATGGCACGCGGGTGGAATTGTTTCGAAACAAGAGCGCAGGGATGCTGGGGCTGTTCTGCATCGATGGTGGCGGCAAGGTAGAGATACCTATGGACATGGTAAGCAGCATGTTCGAGCGCATGGTTGGCAGCAAGAAGTATGTTGTTGATGATGAATACGAACAGACGCTGCGGCTATGCGACCATATCTGCGAGTTCTATGGGTGCACGCTCATAAAGATTACAGGGTACAGCAAGATGGGCGTGGTGTCGCTCACAAGGGAGGAGCGTGCGCAGAAGGTTAAGGATGGGTTGCTTGATCATTAAGGCACAATCGGAAGATTATTTTTAATAATCTTTGTTGTATAGTAAAAAGACTATACCTTTGTCGAAAATTAAAACGATAAAGGTATGAATATTGTCAAAAATGAAAATGGAAATTTAATTTCTGCAAGGGAATTATATTTAGGGCTCGGTATAAAAAGAGATTATTCCACATGGATAAAACAAAGCATCGAACGTGCTGATTTAGAGGCGAACAAAGACTTTACCCCTTTTAAGGTGGAAAGTACCGGGGGCAGGCCGACTATTGATTATTTATTAGTTAGGGATGCAGCATTAAGTGTAATAATGATGTCTGGCGGCCAATTTGCAAGTAAGCTAAGGAAAACCGTAATTGAACTTTACAACCAGCATGATGCCGGATTGGCTTTTACCGCCCAACAGATTGAGGCGTTAATGGACTTAAGCAAAGCAATGACATTGGTGTCTATTCAAAAAGAAGTAGAAAAGAAACACTTTGCTATGTACAACGATAAGTACACATGGTATCAATATAGGGCAGCCTTATTAGGGTACAGCACCAATGATGTTATTGAAGCAATGCAAAAAGTAAACAAAAAACATCACTCTATCAGGGCTTCATTAATTAAATTAGATGCAAATGAATTGATAAGAACCGGAGTTATTGACTTTATGATTGCAATGGGAAAAAGCAGCGAATATGCAGCCAATGCAGGAAGCCTATGTAAATCAATGGCTATGAAAATGAAGTTGGGAAATATAATATGGGACGATACTAAAGACAATCCATTAAAAATTAATCAATCGGAAATATTAGAAAGACATAATAATTACAAAGATGTAAAACTTCTACTGGGCGGTACAGTTGATCACAAATAATCGACTACTGGTCAAGTATCCTGTTGTATTCTTCAAGCAGGTCCGCGTCTTCGGGGCGCTCATGGAAAAACTTATTGTACTGCATGAGAATAATCCTAAAGGCTATCTTCACTGTGGTGAATTTGCGCTCTAACGCCTTGTAGGAGTCCTCCGCCAAAAGCCTTGATTCCCTTTCTTTATATAGTTCGTCCTGCAGGTCTTTCAAACTACCAAGGGCATTAAGCAATGCCTGTTTTGTTTCTTCGTGATGGGTTTCCCTTTCGACTAACTGCACGAGTTTAGCATCATTCTTTTTACCAACGACATTTGCAATGTAGGCTACGGTAACTATACCTATAGCGGTTATGCTTGCAACAATAATTGAAGAAAGTGAAATATCCATAGGGTTTAGTTTTGGTAGTGTGTACAAATCACAAATGTTTTATTTCCAAGGTAAATAACAGTAGATACACATAACAATTCTATACATTCACCCAAATTTGTCGAATATTTCACATCAATAGAAAAGAAGGATTTGTTTTTGTGCCCGATGTTTTCCTGGACTGTATGCACGAATTTTTGCAGTTCACTTGTTTGCATACTATCCATAAATTGCTGCGGGTCTTCGTTTTCAAAGCCTATTGTGGACTTGAAGTTTGGGCTATATCCTATTTTTTCGTCTTGGATGTCCCATATAAAAAAGCCGCATTGTATAGGGTCGTCACCAGACATATCCATAATATACTTTACGATTTCCACAGGCGGCATCTCCTCTCTGGCCATCATTTGCGTGGCAAGTTTAATAACAAGCATATCGCTTTTTATTGGCACAACAATCGTGTTGGTCATTGAGTTTTTGTTTTATTAAGCATAATAAAACACCCCGACAAGCAGGGTGTATATGTGGATAGTAAGTTAGGCCGTCATTATTGTCACAGGCTCGGCACTGGACAAGATAAAGCGACCTTGCGGATAAGCCGTGGTAGCTTTTAGTGTAACCAATGACTTGCTTGTGGCTGCGATGTCTGCCGCTTGCTCGGCAGTCAATACAACACCTTGCGGAGTGTACTCTGTTTTCAGTGTAGCTACGCTTGCGTTAACCGGGACAATACTTTCTACAACGTCTGTAGTAATGTATATGCCAGTACCTGCGAGGGTAGCATGCACGAAATCAACAGTAGTTACACCGTTATTCAAATTAGATACCATAGATGGTACAAGGAGAGCATTTGCTTTAAGTGCCATTTCTTTAAGTTTTTAAATATTATTTTATTTATTTTACAAATCGCTTGCAAATATAAAACAAATTAATATAAATTTGCAAAAAAAAATAAATTATGTTTCAAAACGGTAGTGTAAACATAGAGGATGTCTTTTCGAAGGCGATGGGAATGACACCAACGGAGCCGGTAACAGCACCGACAACGCCAACAGACCCCACACCTGCACCGGTTATTCCAGACAGCGCAGGCGAACCCAAACTACCAGGAACAAGTATGGACCCTGACGACACCGCGAAAATTGACCCCGAGGTGGCGCTGATAAACAAAAAATTTAATAAGCAATTTAAGAATAGTGATGAAATAAACGAAAGTCTAGGCCGTGCAGACGAATTTACTAAGTTGTCCGAATGGAAAAGCAGTGTTGAACCACTACTTCCATCAAGCAGTGAGGCAAAGGAGATTGTAAAGGCTATGAATCGCGGAATGACATTGGAAAAATACCAGCAATTTAAAGCGCTCAATTTAGAAAAAATGAGTACAGAAGATAAGTTGGTACAGATGATGGTGTTGCGCGATGGGCTAACAGAGGGCGAGGCGAACGCTATAGTATCTGCAAAATACGGTGATACCAGTATTTATGAGGAAGGCTCACAGCAGATGCTTGCTATTTCGGGGCAGCAAAAACTTGACGCTAAAGATGCCGATAAATTCTTGGCCGAATACAGGGAATCCTTATTCGAAAAAGAAGTTATCTCAACTCCGGCCGATATTAATGCTGCATGGGGGGACAAGATAGAAACGCTAATGGAGAAAGAAGTTTCTAAACTGGAATTTTCATTTGATGGCAACAACTTAGCTTACGAGCTTCCGCCACAAGAGCGAAAGGCTATCATTGAAAAAACGGTTAACATGATAACGCAACTTTCAAACAGTGGTGTGGATTTTGGACCTACAAATAAAGACGCGAACAATCTGGTCAAGCAAATTATGAAGGACAACGTTACGTTGGCCCATCATAAAGACATCTTGAATAGCGTCCTAAACCAATACAAAACGAATACGCTTCGCTCGAAAGCAAACCCGGTAGATTTATCGCGACAAAAAGCACCTGACGTACATAATGGTGTTGCAACGGCAGACCAGATGGCGCAGGCTATTCTTAATCTGGCCAATAAGCAGAGGCCATAAATCTGCCCACACAATTTAATACAAAAATCAAATGCCATACGTATTTACAGGCGTTAATAACGCCACTGGCGCAGAAGGCGAAACAATCTTCTCCGCCCTATCAGAAATAAAGAAGCCGGATATTCGGCAAAAATTAATGCTCCTTGAAGGAGCGCAGGAAATGCCATTCATTGAGCATGTACGTTCCTTATATGGCGAAAGCCAGGGAATAGGACGCTCGAGCACCCGCGTGTTTGAAGATACCGACAAACGCAGAGCGATAGTAGTAGCATCCACAAGTGCAGTTCCAGTAGCGGCACCGTGGACAATGACAATCACATTGAACACCGCAGCCAGTTCACCACAGTTGAGTTACATTCCGTGGACGTTGTATAACTCATATTTGCAATATAACCAAAATTCACCATACGTAGCAGGCCAGTACGGCATCCCTACACAGTTGAATGATATGGTGTTGTTCCCAGAAAACCAAGCTGCAGCACAGGTGGTAGCCATAGCAAACCCAAACACGGCAACGGTAGTGCTTACGGTACAGTTCCCCGGTGGAGCAAACAATGTAATCACAGTAGCCCCGGCAGCAGGCACAGTATTGCCAGTTTACGGTGGTGGTTGGTCAGAAGGTTCCGGACAGCCAAAGGGTAAGATTAACCTTATTGGTTATGACGATCACTATTTGCAGATTGTAAAAGAATCAGCGTATATCACCGGCACACAGGATACCGACCAGTTATGGTTTAATAGCGATAGCAGTGGCAGCCCTATAACCGGCATACGTAAACTTGTTACAGATATAAGCGAGTACGATTTTTATAAGACGATGTCATTAGGAATGTTGTTTGGCCCAGGTGGTGGTACACAAGGAGGTAAAACTTTTTATCTTGACCCTACAACAAGCAAGGAGCCGAACACAATGACCGAAGGTCTTGTTAACTACATAAAGCGTAGGGGAACAGACATGACTGTAGCACCTGGCGCGTTATCATTGGCGACATTTGCGACAGATACGGCTATTGCCATTCAACGTTATGGTGCAGGTATGCGACTGATTTATGCAGGAAACTTACGTGGTGCAGAGATAAACGATGTTATGCGTCAAGCTAATGCCGGCACATGGATTCGTTATGCATCAGAAGATAAAGAGGTTATGGATAAACTTTACCAGAATAACACAAACTTGGCGTTTAACTTAAACTATAGTTCATTCATGATCAATAACCGCGTGAAGTATTGTATCGCCAGCATCCCTGAATTTGACGTATTGGACCAATACAATGATGCATTACAGTGGGCTGCCATGATTATGCCTCACGGTATCAACCAGCAGTCACGTAGAGACATGCAGCAAAACCCATTGCCTTACTTACAGTTAATCCACAAAGAATTGAACGGATATTCTCGTTTCATGGAGATGTGGCAAGCTAATCGTGGTGAGGGTGGCCAACCTGCGAAGTATAATAGCCAAATAGATGCCCAGTCTTTCGACTATCGTAGTGAATACGGATGTGTTCACAATGGTGGTTTAAGAATGACGTGGTTGCACAAATAGGCTTAACAGAAAAACCAAAACCCCTCTGCCTTGGCAGGGGGGTTTATTAATAAATTAAAATATGTTATTCAGAAATTTTAATCAATTCGAGCTCACAGACGCGCAGAAGAAGAAGTACTCAAAAAACTGTACTTATGTAGCGCATGATGGACATTGGGTTGTACAGCAAAAAATGAAGGGCGCAGAAGAAGCTCCGCCCATGTTAAATTCGCGCAGTGTGCTTATACCAACAGCATTGCGCCATGTGTTCGAAGATGGCATCGCTGGAGAATTGCGCTATGCAGATAGCGTTAAAAACGAAAACGATACCGGCACAATAAAAACGTATACTCCGACATTTTTGGAGGGATTAATGAAATCCTTCAAATTTGATGTACCTTCATCAAATCCTGAATTAAACTATTACCTACAGAACGCCATGTTTTGCGCTAATGGCGAAATGAAAGAAGAATCCAGACAACAATTGGTAAGCGCAGGAATAAACTCACCTGCCCTGTACAAATTAGATAAGCCCGATGAAGAAGCAGAGGTTATCACCAAAGCGCAATTGGCAAAATCTTCTGTTATACTGAAAATTTCGAAAGAGCTTTCAGAGGCACAGTTATTCCAGTTGCAATCCAAACTTGAAGACATGAATATTTTTGGCCGTAAAAAGCCGGGCATGACTGCAAAAGAAGTACGCGCATCCCTGATGCAGATTGCAGACCAGTTCTATAAAGAAATAGAGCAGGTGCTCCCAACAATAAGCGAGGCGCAGGCAAACATGATCAACCTGGCCATTGAGAAAAAGGTACTCACCTACAATATACAGGAGAAGGCGTGGACCTACAAAAACGCACAAAAGAAGGAGGTGGTGTTATTGAAATCCGATACCGATAGCCTTGCGGTATTAAATGCCCACTTGACTTCATCACCCGAAGACGTTACAAAACTCACCAATTTGATAAATTAAAAGATGGCACTATTAGTATTAGGTACTCCAGAGGTATACCTTGACGAGATAAGCGGGTTTATAAATGTAGTGGATACAACCGACTACATTGCACAGGGCATCGACCCTGTTTATGCATCTGGGTATATCGCTATAACTGGCGCCACAAATTATAACAATTTGAGTGGTACAAGCCCGGATATAAAACCGGATGTATCTAATACTAATATTATTCCTATACCATTGCCGTTGGGTAGCGATGGCCATGTAGCCAAGGGCACATATAACTTTACTTACAAAGTATTATACAACAATACCGACCCGCAGGACGTGGTCACGTTCTCCTTTACAAAGGTGGTAGACTATACTGTGCCGGACGTTTGCATAAAGCATGACTGGAATTGCACCAACAGCACATTCACAAGCGAGGAAACGACCACATATCCTGCAAACATCACTGTTCTAAACAGGGTGCACACCATAGAGCCGCCACTTGGATCCAACAAGCCAACCCTCACAAACAACCTTACGGTAAATGTGTACTTGCTTATAACCACCGGCACATGGCAGAGCTATATCAAGAACACCCTTCTTGTAACGCTGGGGGATTCGTGGTATGCGCAGCAATATGCGGAGGCTACACGTACAACGGCAGATGTTACGTGCGATACCAACCTATGTAAGATAATGTGTTGCATCTTTGAGATATTCCAAGAGGTAAGAGAGGCGGACTGTGATAAAGGCAAGTACATTAGCCCACTACTAATAAAGAGGGCACAAAACGCTATTGTGCGCCTAGTGGAGTTTATGGCGGCAGAGCGTTGTGGAAACACAGAGCTCGCAGCAGAGATTGTAGATAAACTCAAAAAGGAAAGTGGATGCAAGGACGACTGCAAATGCAATAGCGGACAGCCTATACCGATTATTCCATTACAGGGAATAGGACAAAGCATTGCCGTGGACAGCCCCGATGGCACAATAACAGTAACGCCAGAGGTTATTGGCAATATATTATACTACCACTTAGGGTTATCGCAAAGCATTATCAACATAATCAACACTTTTACACCCATAACGGTACAGGTTGACCCAGGTAGTGTTGGTATTATAACGGTTACTCCTGTTGATGGCAACCCAAAGATATATTATGTAGGATTTTCGGGGTCGCTATGGAACGAGGCGGTAC
>JAGOHC010000011.1 GCA_017996375.1 Saprospiraceae bacterium
GTGTTGATGTTATAATCTAAGTAAATATTGCCATTGAGGGTTAAACCTTGCGAGCCTGTAATTTCTTTTTCTACACCTGTTATGTCGGTATATTTATCGTTAGTTAAATGGAAAATTGGCAACAAACTTGGTGTGATTTTCAGGTTTTGTACAACGTTTATCGGATAGGAAATACGTAGCAAAATATCCCCACTGCGCTTAAAAGCATTAGTCGTTTGAAAATTTCTCAATGGAGAATCTGTGGGATAGATTTCGGAGAAAAACTGATTTTTATTTTGGGTAAGCGGCTGCTGATAAGCAAGTACAAAGTGCAATTTTTTTATCTCATATCCGACAGAGGCAACCAAATCTACTGTTCCTAAACTTGACTGATAATCCATTGGCAAGGAGAGGTTTTCGAGTTTTTTATTGCCATCGGCAAACGGAATTTTAGCACCCAACGTCAGGTTGAAATTTTGTTGGTGATAGTTGCCCGAAAGGAATAAATCGCCTGCGCCGAAGGTATTTATATTATTTCCACTTTGGGCTAAGGTAGTTACTTTTGCATCCAAACCGAAATTATCTGTCACCTGCCGATTGTATTCAAGGTAGTTTCCCCAAACAGTTATTGAGTTGTCGGCGGTGCCATAAAAGGCACCAATTTTTATTTGATTTGGTGGTGTCGTCATGCTGTTTTCATTTGCTGGCTTTATGCTGTTTAAGGTACAAAAGCCTGCATCGCTACAGCCTTGCCCGAAAGCGATTTGCATACCCAAGCTAAACATGGCGAGAGATAAGATGATGGTACTTTTTTGCATATTTCTCTTTTTTAAATTATTGATGGTAATATAATTGTGTCAAAACCGCCGCATTACGCCCAAATAAATTGCACTACTTCGTCAATATCGGGATGGATACTATTGCCTACGGGACAGGCTTTAGCAGCATTTTCCAAAATCTTTTTTTCCTTTGCAGCGTAAGTTTTGTCGGAAGGCATTTGTATGGTCACCGCAATCTTTACTACACGGCGCGGTGCATCACTACTCATAGTTTTGGTGACGGCTGCTGTTGTGCCCTCCATATTAATGTGGTGCGTGCGTGCCGCAATTCCCATTATAGTTAGTATACAACAGCCCAATGAGGTGCAAAGCAAATCGGAAGGGGAGAAGGCTTCGCCTTTGCCGTGGTTATCTATTGGAGCATCAGTGACGATGCTTTTGCCTGATGCGATGTGCGTTGCAACTGTACGCAAATCGCCTTGATAAGTAATTGTAGCTGTTGGCATAAACAGAATTTTATGTTATTTTGCAAAGATAACGCTACAATTCATTTGTGACAAACTTTATGGCATTTATAAACATACATACACACAGCCAAACTATTCCGACAACGGGTGTTATAGCAATTCGCAGTTACCTGCAAACTGAATGGGACAGTATGGATTGTCAAACTCTTTTTTCTGTAGGATTGCACCCGTGCTATCCGTTGCAGCATGATGGATTATTGCATCTTAACGATTGGGCTTCGCACCCGAATTGTTTCTTGATAGGTGAATGTGGATTAGACAAATTTTCTTCGGTACCAATATCGGTACAGCAAGAATTTTTTATTGCTCAAATTCAACTTGCACAGAGGTTGTACAAACCAATGGTGATACATTGTGTACGCGCATTTAATGAATTGTTACTACTGAAAAAACAATATGCTCCGAAGGATAAATGGCTGATTCATGGTTTTAATAAACATCCGTTGGTGGCGCAGCAACTTGTGGCGCAGGGGTGTTTTATTTCATTTGGGAGCGCAATTTTTCGGCAGATTAATGCTATAGCTGCATTGCAAACTATACCGTCGCGATATATTTTTTTAGAAACGGATACGGATAATATTTTAATTGACGAAGTGTATGAACGTGCTGCAGCGTTGTTGCAAATTTCTGTGCTTGAATTACAACAACTTATAACTGAGAATTATATGAATCTTATCGGATAAAGCTACTTTCAAAGATGCGTTCATTGTTGCGATTATCGCGTACAACTAACAGCAGTTGATGTTCGCCTTTTGGCAAATTATCTTCAAAGGTATGGCGGATGTTGTCGTATTTGGCATCATATTCCATGAGTACCCATTGCCCATCAATATACGCATTGAACGTCAATCCGTCTTCTTTGAGTGGTGTCGCGTAGTTGTCGCGAATACTAAAACTCATACGCGATGCACGGCGCATATCTTTTTTGAAACCTATGGGTACGATGCTTGGCGCAATAGTATCAACCATGATGTAGTAGTCGCCCAAATTTTTGACCTGCGTTTGCAGAAGGTTATCAGCCCAGATGCCGCCGCAATTTTTAATTTTGCCGTTTTTGCCGCAATAAGCAATAAAAGCTTTTTCGCGCAGTTCCGGCGGAAAGCTCTCTAAAGGCTTGATTCCTAAAACATACGTGTTGTGTATGGGTGTATTATTATTGTGTATTTGATGCACTTGTGAATAAATACCATGCGATAAATCTGTGGAGGCGTGATACTTAAAATAAGTGTCTTCAAAAAGCACATTGCGAGGGAAGTATAAATAAGCTGCCTCCGTGTTGATGACGTTTTCTTCATCGTGCATCAAAAAATAATCATGACTAATACTGCCGTTAGCGGGGTCGGCGAGAAATTCGTTATACTTTTCCTCATCAAGTTTTACCCAGAAATCTAAATTTGCTTCATTGCCGGCTAAATCCTTGGCCGCCAAACGAATGCGAGTGGGTGTAGAAGAAAGATTTATTATGCCTCTGTTTACTTGTGTTTTATAGATGCCTAATGGGTTGCCGGGCATTACAAAACATTTGTTAAAGTATGCGTTATTGTTGAGTTGTTCTGCGTAGTCAATATGTGCATTAATACAGCGTAGATCTTCATAAGGCAAAGCATCCATTTCTGCATCATAAATTAATTCATTATTACTATATGCCTGAATGCTGTACACACCATTCCAACCCGAACCGCCCGGAATGAGGTCATAGGCTTTTAAGCCGAAACTTGCATTGGTGCAACCGATGCTGATGGTATCATTTTTTGTGCGATAGATACCTCCACGATTGGTGATAGGAACGCTGAAAGATTTTACTACCTCTTGGCGGCTGTTCATGGCATAAACTTTTAAGCCGTGAATGCGTGGCGCAAAATTATCAGGTGTTTTGAATCCATTTTTTAATGGGTTTACTACTTCGCCAGTAACCGTATTCCGTAATTCAAAATGTAGGTGAGGACCGCGGGTGGCACCCGTCATGCCCGACTTGCCAATCTCTTGCCCTTTTAATACGTTGAATTGTCCTGGTTCTAAGAAAATATCTGTTTCAAAAACCTGTCGTGCGTATTGCGTTTGACGAACAAAGTCTTCTACATCATCTGTAAATTTATTCATGTGTGCATACATAGAAGTCAAACCGTTCGGGTGGGTGATAAACAATGCCTTTCCATAACCATTCGGCTCAATGCTTATCTTGGAGATGTATCCGTCTGCAACAGCTAATAGCGGGCGATTTGGCAACACCTTTATATCAATACCTGCATGAAAGTGATTAGGACGCAACTCGCCAAAAGTACCAGAAATGTAGAAATCACCAGCTACAGGTGGCTGAAAATATCCGTCTGTAACAACTACCTTAGGGTTGTTACTCGTTTTTGTTGATACAAATGCACTTCCTATAAAAAATATGAGTAGTAAAAGTAAAGTACGCATTTAGAAAGAGTTATGAGTGTTTGACAAAATAAAGGGTTGAGATATTTCATTCAAATCGGTCACAAAGCTAAGAGTTATTTAGTGGGTTACATGATAGTACGCTAACAATTTTTCACAGGCGGTGGCTAACAAGTCAAAAGTATATTCAAATTTCCCGTCATAATACGGGTCGGGAACATCTTTTGTGCCGAAAAACGCAGCATCGTAATCTAAAATCAGCTTCACCTTTTCGGCGTGTGCGTCATTTTGCGCCAAGCGAAGCATATCTTTTTTATTGGATTCATCCATCGCCAATAGGAGGTCAAAATTATCAAAATCTTCCGTTGAAAACTGTCGAGCACGCTGTCCGCTGATGTCAATGCCATGATTGCGAGCTACTTTCATGGAGCGGTGGTCGGGCGGTTCGCCAATGTGCCAAAAGCCTGTCCCAGCAGAGTCTACCTGCCAGTCTAAATCGTGCTGTTGAATTTTTTGTTCTAAAATACCTTCAGCCAAAGGGGATCGGCAAATATTGCCCAAGCATACCATTAAAATCTTCATCGTGACATAACGTGCTGATACACAAAGTTATTGTGTAACGGTTTGTTGTGTCGGTGGTGTGTTGAGGTTTGGCTGTGCCGGTGGCGGTGTATTATTCGGTTCTTGGTGTGCGCCAACTTCCTCAACTTTATATACTATGTATTTTGTATCGCCAATCCAATCGAATTGATAATATTTTTCTTTATAACAAAGTTTAACCCTACGCCCTTCATCTACACTTTTTTCGATTGCGGCAACTACGGCGGGGTCAGTCACGCTAAAGTCCCACACGGTATTTACAACATTGCCATACTTCGGCGTTGTACCTTGATAAACGCCTAAGTCGAGCTGCCCTTCAAAGGTTTTAAATACTACGCCTTTTCTACTAATCTTCAATACATTACCTACGCGGCAGCCATCGCTATAATCTGCAAATACGAAGAAACCCACCACTGCAACGGTCAATAGGAGCAAAATGCCTAATATGGTTAAAATCCTTCTTTTCATACATTATTACTTGTTTGTTAAATAATTTTAATAAAATACTAACTTTGTGGTTGGCTAAAAGCAAAGGCTCCTAAGCGTAGGATGTAACGAATATTGGCAGCCTTTTGTTCCGTTTATACAACCACACGACAAATATAACTATTTTTTATATGAAAAAAATTACTAACACCATATTAATCTTTGCATTTAGTATTTTTTACTTAGGCAATATTTCTGCACAAATTGTCATCAACGAATACTCGTGTGCCAACCTGAACAGCTTTGCCGATAACTATAACGATTATGAAGATTGGGTAGAATTGCACAATGTCAGTAATCAACCTGTAAACATCGGTGGTTACTACCTAAGTGATAATCCTGACAATCCTGACCGTTGGAAAATACCAGTAGGTACAACCATTTCGGCAAACGGTTTTTTGCTGTTTTGGGCAAGTGGGCGCGATACAACTATCAATAATAATTTTCATCTTAACTTTAAAATAATTCAAACCAAATCAACTCCCGAATCTTTCGTACTAGCCAATGCCAATGCCGAAATTATTGATATGGTTGAAATAAAAAAGACTAAACTCGGGCATGCTCGCGGACGAATGACTGACGGTGCTGCTACGTGGCGCATACTTACCCAACCCTCGCCCGATGCTTCTAATAATAATTCGCCGAAGTTTTCCGCTTATGCTGACCGCCCCACCTTTGACCTTGACCCGGGTTTTTATCAAAACAGCATTACAGTAACAATAGAGAATAATGAACCCGGCACCGCAATTTACTATACCATTGATGGTACAGAACCAACACAGGAGTCTCCAGTTTATACTGCCCCACTTGTACTATCGCAAACAACGGTTTTAAAATCTATCGCCGTCAGTAGTGATACTACTATGCTGAATAGTTTTATAGAATTCAGTACATTTTTTATAAACGTGTCGCATACGCTACCGGTATTTTCAGTATCCGCTAATCAACTTTTGGAATTAGCCAATGGTAACAACGAGTTGCGCCCCTACGGGGCTATCGAATATTTTGCTCTTAACGGTGAGCGCAAAGGCAATTCTTACGGAGAACTCAATAGCCACGGGCAGGATTCGTGGGTGAACGACCAGCGCAGTATAGATTGGGTATCGCGCGATGAGATGGGGTACTCTTCTGTTTTGGAGGAGCGACTTTTTTCTATGTCGGACAGAGAGCGATTTCAGCGATTTATTTTGCGTGCCGCCGGAGACGATAACTACCCCGGCAACTTCTTGCCCGAACACAATGGCTGTGCACACATCCGCGATGCGTATGTGCATAACTTGGCAAAACGTGGTGGGCTGAAATTAGATGTTCGCGTTTCAGAAAAAGTAATTCTGTATCTGAACGGACAATATTGGGGTGTGTATGATGTGCGCGAAATACCTGACGACCACGACTATACCGACTATTATTACAATCAAGGCAAGTATGACATACAATATATTTTGACATGGGGACAAACGTGGGCGCAGTATGGTGGCAACGAGGCCTTACAGAATTGGCAAACACTTCGCAACTATGTTTTGACTAACGATATGTCCATTCAAGAAAAATTTGATAACGTAGCAGCACAGCTGGACGTAGAAAGTTTGGTGGATTATGTACTCGTAAATTCAGTAACCGTTTGCTCCGATTGGCTCAATTACAATACAGGTTGGTGGAGAGGCTTGAAGGAATCTGCCAAGCATAAAAAATGGGGCTATATCCTTTGGGACAACGATGCCACCTTCGGCTACTACATCAATTATACCGGCATACCTGATACGTCTGCTACCGCAGCCCCCTGTGATGCAGAATCACTCACCAACCCTGATGTTGACCTAAACAGCCACATCCGCATTTTGAATAAATTGCGACAAAATGTTGCTTTTAACCAATATTATATTTCTCGGCAGATAGACCTAATGAACACTGTTTTCAGTTGTGATAATATGTTGAATTATTTAGATACGATTGTAAATAAAATTGCACCCGAAATGCCAATGCACATCACCCGTTGGGGTGGCTCTATTATGGACTGGAATGATAACGTGGAGCGCTTGCGAAATTTCATTCAACGTCGGTGTGAATTTTATGCCGAAGGCATCCGTGATTGTTACGGCTTGACTGGTCCTTATGCTGTTTCATTCAAGGTTTTGCCAGAAGATGCTGGCGCAATGAAAATCAATTCATTAACGGTCACAGACTTCCCGTATATTGGCACATATTTAGGAGGTGTAAATCTTAGTTTGAACGCTATTGAAGACACAAGTTTGGTATATCTTTTTGACAAGTGGCAATCTAATTTTGATAATTTCAACCCGAATGATACTACCCAACATGTTATTGTAAATTTGCAGGGAAGCGATGACATTATCGCCCATTTTGCAGAGCCAATACCTGTTGCTACCAATGATGTGGATGCACAAAACACTTGCCGCGTTTACCCAACCCTTTGCGATGAGCAAACGATAGTGCAATGGAATCAGCGAAATGCTGAAAATATCGCCATCCAATTATTAGATATTAGTGGGCGTACTTTGTGGCAACATTCAGCGTATTATTCAGCAGGTCAGCACCAGTTTGTTGTACAATTGCATGATTTCCCGAATGGCGCATATTTTATTAAATATATTGTAGGGCGCGAACAACAGCAATTTAAAATTAGTAAACTTTAATACGCTTCGAAATATTTATTTAAACTTTAAAAAAATGTATAGAGGCGTTGCCTTAATAATATTATTAATCATAATGCTATTGCTATTGTACGTACCCGTTGAGTTGGAATACAACTTAGTGAGTGTGGGTAGTGTACAACCTTCGGAAGTGTGGAAACTCACGCAAGACGGCTCTGGTAATTTGCTGTCCTCGTATCAAGACAATAAATCAGGCATTGTGCGAAAGTTGGCTTCATGGCAGTTTGATAGAGGCGACTTGGCAAGTATGGAAGTATCTGTATCTAACGAGCCTAACGCCATTGTACACACCAACGATACCATTGTGCGGATGTATTCCGCATTGGTAAAACAGCAACTTTTAGAATTGGAAACAGAACTTCGTACAGCACAAGCCGAACAACTTTCGCTCACTACTGGCGAGAAATCCCCTTTAGTGCAGGAGGCGATCACCAAACTACAGTTTAAACAAACTGCTTTGTCCTTGCGGGAAAAAGAATTCAACATTGCGAAGCAACTTTTGCAAGAAGGTGTTATTGCACAAGTGGCTTTTAATACTGCCGAAAATAATTTAGCTTTAGCCAGAATAGAAGTGGAGACGGCGCAGAAAAATATTGACAACCTTTCTACTGGCGTAAAAACGGAAATGGCTGGCGTGAACGATGCAAAAATTATTGCACTCGAAAAACGCCTTGCCTTGCTGCGTCAACGCAATACTGGACTGATTATTACTGCCACATTTGATGCCATTGTACAGCCCGTTATTGACCCGAGCGTTGAAGTGCTTACACTACATCATGTAAACGACTTTGTCGTAACCATCCCCGTTAAAACAGAAGAGCTGCGATATATAGATACCACCACAACATTTGAATTGTTTGACCCTACTACACGAAAAATATATCCCTTGCACTATCATTCGACATCACAGCAAGCCGAAATTGTAGGTGGGAGAAGTGTGGTGTTTGTGAAAACAATATTACACATAACATCGCCTAAAGAAATGCCCACATTAGGTTTGGGCGCAACCTGCACGGTACATTGCAAGCGCATCCATCAACGCGAATACTTGCGGCGATTGCTCAATTTTTCGATAGGGTAATTGACAAAAAATAAAATAGGCAGACAACTACTGCTGCCTGCCTATTTGTATGCTGCATTAACAGAAAATTATCTGTTGAAGTAGTATCCGGCGTGAATGCCAATTACGCTGTTACCATTTATAAAATCATCTGATGCAACATCATTTGGAACGATATTCTTCAACCCCAAATCATAGGTTAAACCAAGTTCAAGTCCCATTTCAAACTTGATACCTGCACCTACGCCAATACCGAAATCTAGAGGAGAAAGATCGTCACCATCTAATCCTTTTTCGCCAAAGGCTAGATCTTCTGAACCTGCAGAATCTTTATATGTACCCGATATTGCATAAGCAGCGTAGCCACCAGCAGACACGTAAGGAATAATTCCACCTAAGTCTAAATTGAGAGCTAAGTGTAGTGGTAATTGAAGATAATTAACTCTTAAGGTGCTTCCATCATCAACTCCACCTTTTTGGGAGAACAATAAACCGGAATGTAGGCCTAATAATTCAGAGAAGCGATAATCAATTACTGCACCGACATTGAAAGCAGATAATAAATCTGATGTAGATTCTTTATCGAGAATTTTTGACCGAACAACTGCACCATTGTACCCTCCTTGAATGCCAAACAAAAACTGTGCCTGTGCTGCATTTTGTAAGCAAACAAACATCATTACAGCAAATAATGATTTTAGTAAATTCTTCATAATGAACTTATTTAATATTTTGGTTAATGAAAAAATTAGAAGTTGTAAATCATACTGCAAATAACGTAAAAAGTTTGAAAACGCTGTTAGTTTAAAAGTAAAAATAATTTCCTTACCACATTAACTTGTGGCTAAAATCGCAGTATTTTATGAGAAAATGTCGGGTTTTTCTATATCTTTGTCACCCATTTTTTTTATATGTTTAATGATACTTACCGACACAAAGGCTTGCGAAAACAGCTTATTGATGCACTGCGAAAACGTGGTGTAAACGATGAGGCTATACTAACGGCGATGGGAACTTTGCCGCGCCATTTCTTTTTAGATAATGCCTTTGAGGAATGGGCATATCAAGATAAAGCCTTTCCGATTGCCAATGAGCAAACTATTTCGCAGCCCTATACTGTTGCTTTTCAGACGGCATTGTTGCAGATTCAAAAACGAGAAAAGGTATTAGAAATCGGCACAGGGTCAGGGTATCAAGCTGCGATACTTGCTATGTTAGGTGCGCGTGTTTTTACTGTGGAGCGACAAGAATTGCTGTACCAGCAGGCTAAAGAATTATTGTCGGAATTAGGCTTCGGCGGTGTACGTTGCTACTTGCGCGATGGCACAAAAGGGTTGCCTGAGTTTGCTCCATTTGATAAGATATTGGTGACAGCCGGCGCACAAGAAATTCCGGTAGCATTAAAAAATCAGCTAAAGGTGGGCGGTATGTTAGTTATCCCCTACGGAGATGCACATACGCAAATAATGTATCGCATAACGAAGTTGTCAGAAGGAAAATTCAAGGAGGAGCAATTAGGCGACTTTCGGTTTGTGCCTCTGTTAGAAGGTTTGAAGAAGAAGTGATGATAAATAAAAAAGTGAGGTACACACAATGTATATACCTCACACATCAAATATAATTCCTTATTTTATTCTTTATTGATATACCAATTCTTTTTCCATCATCATTCGGCGAATGTTAATTAGCGCGTAGCGCATACGCCCCAATGAGGTGTTGATGCTCACTCGGGTTAGTTGTGCAATTTCTTTGAAACTCATGTCTGCATAGTGGCGCAAAATGACTACCTCGCGTTGTTCGGCAGGTAATTTATCTACCAACTGGCGTATAGCGTTGTGCGTTTGGTTGCGGATGATGCTCTGTTCGGCGTTTTCATCAGATTGTTGCAAAACATCAAAGATGTCGAAGGCATCGGTTGGCGAAACTAACGGGCGGCGTTTGTCGCGGCGGAAATAATCCACACACATATTGTAAGCAATACGCATCACCCACTGGTTAAACTTGCCCTCGTGGTTGTACTTTCCTTTGCGGAGCGTATCAATTACTTTGATGAAAACTTCTTGGAAAATATCCTCTGCCAAATCTTTATCTTTCACAAAAAGATAGATAGAGGTATAGACTTTACTTTTATGACGGTTCAATAACTCGTTGAAGGCACTTTCGTTACCCTCTAAATACTGTGCAATGAGTTGTTGATCGTTGAGCAGCGCGATTTGCATAACTTAATCAGAATTTTAAAATGACAGAATAGGGTTTGATAAAATATAAGTTATGTACGAATCGCTACGATAGGCTGGATATTTTTTATATGAATTTAGAAATAAATTATTATGGTACAATTATAAGTGCTTTTCCATTACTTGTCCATAGGTGCAAGTATCTTTAACAAAAAATTAACGGTTAAAACATACTAAATTTTGTGTGATAGATAATATGCTGTGTATATATTTTTTATATAGTAAAAACAGTTTTAGGTGGCCAATTTATAGGTTTATGATGCTTTTACCTGAGCAGATGTGTACACTGATGCACTTTTTTTCCATGAAATTCATCATTTTTTCAACGAGCTGCCGCGTATCGCTATCCAGCGTTTCAAGTTCTTTTTGGAATACTTCATTGATGGCGTAACTTTTTATTTCTTTAATTTTCACAGGCACTTCGCGCAGCGCAAGTTCTATTTGTCGAGCTTGGTAGCTGTTATGAAACTCGTTAAGGTGCTTTTCGATGCGTTGTTTTGCTTTCTGAATCTCGCGTTCACGGAAAGCTAAATTCGCCTGTGCTTGTAAGCGCAGATTTTCTACCTCCACATAACGTACTGCATGATTTCGAGTAATAGCGCGACTAACATTGTTAGGCACTGCCAAGTCTATCACCAACTTGTGGCGAGTATCGCCAACAAGAAGTTGCCTATAAAGCTGTTCCTGTACGATGGTGTGTAACGAGCCGGTGCATACAATTAGGCAATCAAAACCTTTCTGGTAATGTAAGAGTTCCTCGATAGTATAGGCTTGTCCTTTTTTGAAAGTTTCCGCAAGGGCTGCTGCTTTTTCAATACTTCGGTTGAAAACGGCGACATCCTCAAACCCCATTTTATACAAAAATTTGCTGACTAACAAATTGGTTTGTCCGGCACCTATCATCAGTATGCGTGCGTGTTGTGGTAAGTTTTCCTCGCGCAGGTGCTGCATGGCTAACGACACAATGGATACTTGCTTTTCGCCAATACGTGTGTTGGCGTACACATCTTTGGCACACTCCACTGCAAAACGCATTAGCAGCCGAATACCATCACCGGTAAGTTGCCACTGATTGCATTGCCGATAGGCTTCGCGCAATTGATGAATAATTTCGCGCTCACCGACTACTAACGAATCAACTGAAGATGCTAACTCAAAGAAATGTTCGACAGCTTCGATGTTCTCCAGAAAGGTAAATTGCTTGTGTGCAGCCACAGGTGCTGCTTGGAGTAGTTGTGGTTGTTCGTCCCAGTTTGTAGTAGTGCAGTAACCCTCTAATGCGTGGATATGGATACTGTGTACCACGCGACTACACTTGATGGCAGCCAAAAATTTTTCTTTAAAATCCTCTCCTAATGGATGATTATTATGAATAAGGTAAATGACCCGATTGCAAGTAGCCAGATATAGCAACTCGTTGAGGTCAAACTGGTTTTTTAATTCTTGTAATTTTTTTGCTAACTGGGCATTATCCTCATACGGGATGACATAGTCCTTCAGGTCAGTAAGGCTGACATGGCGGTGAGTTATCGTTAAGAGCTTATACCCTCGCAACATAATGGAATTTACCTAATGTGGTGTGAAAGTTTTATCAACAAAATAGTTTTCGTACCTTCTCTGCAAGCAAAGGTAAGCGTTTATTTTTTTGTATCTGTCATAATACTGTCAAATGGATGTTCGTGCCGTCATCGAACGATAGTGAGGCTGCCAAAATCGCTGATTTCTTTGTTATCACATTTAAAGCGAATTTTATATAAAAACACGCCCGGATTGAGCAGTTGCCCGTTAGCGGTTCCGTCCCAAGTGGTGAGCGGATTATCGGTAAAAAATACCCTGCCTCCCCAACGGTCGAATATTTCTAATGAAATAAATTCTTGTATGGCGTAAGGGTTGCTCACCCCAAAGCGGTCATTAATGTTGTCGCCATTTGGCGTAAACGCATTGGGTAAATATACTTTGTCGCAGGGTAAAGTCGTTGGGTCAATTACGGTAATTCGCATTGAATCTTTAGCGTTGCAAGCACCTAACTTGAACGTGAGAGAATAAACAAAATTACCTGCTTGTGTGGGGGTAATTAACGAAGCGGAGTCGGTAGGGTCGGATATGCCGTCAGTTGGTGACCAACTATATGTAATATCACAATTCTCGCTGATACGCGGCATTATCGGGCTACCCAAATAGATGATAGTATCGGGGGTTAGTATTTGCTCAGGATGAAAGTCAAGCGACTCAATTTCTTGCTTAGAAAGTGCTTTGTCGTAAATGCGAATTTCATCTAATTCGCCGCTAAAATAGCGATCTGCAGAACCAGCACATGGTGCACCAACATTTAGTACGGCGTTGTTAATTATATTCACACGCGACGTGGTTGTAGATTGTGCTTGTGGTTGTAGGTTGCCATTGACAAATAACTTCGCTGTACTGCCACTTCGCACTAAAACGATGTGATGCCAGCATCTATCGCTATCTAGTTTTGCTGAGAGGATGTGCTTTTTACCGGAGTTTTCGATTAATTCGGCGTTGATAATATTTACGCCTGGGGAGTAGGTGACATAAAAGGCTTTGGTTTCGGTACAATCTTCTCGTTTAGAAAAAATTGTCTGTCTGCCTGCGGCGGCACCGGGCCTCAAATAGAAACTTAGCGAAAAATCGGTGGAGGAGAAGTAGTTGTTTACTACGCCTAAAAGCAACGCACAGTTATCCAATCCATTCAATTTGACGGCTTGCCCTTCTACGCCACATACGCATTGTGGGTTAGCACCACAGGGTGTGCCGTTGGAGTTGGCGAAATTGGAATAATCTACCCACGTACAACCATTGTCAAAAGGGTAGTAGGCAATTAGTCCGTCTGTTACTTGTGCTTGACTTTGTTGTATATTAAAAAAATATAATATTACGAAAAGGGCAATATAAATTTGCTTCATTATATCTGAATATTGACGAGAATGAGATGGCTGTACACGATTAGGGTTGCGTGTCATTGCTTTATAACGGATTTTGTTCGGATATGTTGTTTTTTTTAAACGCCACCAAACATACCTTCTAACCCGGGAGGCATAATATCGCTGAGTAACTTCTTAGATTCGGATGCTTCTTTGATGGCGGCTTTTTCGAGGGCGTTGTTGATTGCGACTACCAACAAATCTTCAAGTTGTTCTTTATCACTTACATCAATTTTTGTAGTATCAATACTGATATTAACGATTGCGCGTGCGGCGTTTGCGGTAACGGTAACTGCGCCGTCTGCAGCATCGGCAGTAACGGTGATTGTAGTCAACTTCTGTTGAAGCTCTTTTTGTTTTGCTTCGATGTCGCCGAACATATTTCCGAACATGATATAAAATTTAGGAGCGATTAATGAATTGTTGAATCATACTAACGCGCAAAGATATAAATTTTGGCAGTAGTATCGCAAAAAATTAGGCATACAGTTTTTTGACTATATGCCTATGATATTTTATTACTTTATTACAGTATAGATAACTGATTAATATTCGTCTTCGTTGAAGAAGAAGTCGTCGTTACGTGGATAGTCGGGCCAAATATCTTCGATAGATTCGTACACTTCTTCGTCATCTTCCATGAGTTGCAGGTTTTCGATAACTTCTAAAGGTGCGCCAGAGCGAATAGCGTAGTCAATGAGTTCGTCTCGCGTGGCAGGCCACGGTGCATCTTCTAAATGAGAGGCTAACTCCAATGTCCAATACATAGTATTAAATTTAGTAGGTTTTAATTTGTTTACAATTATTTCGTGGTGCTGTATTGACGTAACATTGCAAATCTGTCACTTTCAAAAATTACACCAATGTATCTTTTATTATTATAAAATAAGCATGGCATCACCGTAGCTATAGAAGCGGTATTTCTCTTTCAACGCTTGGCGATAGGCTTCCATTACCAAATCGTATCCGCCGAAAGCACAAATCATAATTAGCAAACTTGACTTGGGCAGATGAAAATTGGTAATCATACTGTTAGCAATGCTGAAATCGTAGGGTGGATAAATAAACTTGTTCGTCCATCCTTCCGCGCCTTTTAGTAACCCTTCTGCTGATACTGCTGATTCTACGGCACGCATGGAGGTAGTTCCCACCGCACATACACGCTTGTTGTTAATTTTGGAAGTATTAACGATATCAGCTATTGCTTTGCTGATGCGGAAATATTCGGCGTCCATTTTATGCTTGGAAAGGTCTTCAACATCTATGGTGCGAAATGTACCTAACCCTACGTGTAAAGTTAATTCGGTAAAATGGCAACCTTTAATCTCCAAACGCTTGAGCAGTTCGTTGCTGAAGTGCAAGCCTGCCGTTGGTGCGGCTACTGCGCCTATCTCTTTGGCATATACGGTCTGATAACGCTCCTTGTCGGTATTTTCGGCATCGCGAATGATGTATTTTGGGAGTGGGGTGTTGCCCAAATATTCTAAGTCGCGTTGAAATTCTTCATCCGTGCCGTCATAGAAAAATCGGATGGTGCGCCCGCGCGAAGTGGTGTTGTCAACTACCTCTGCTACTAATATGTCGTTGCCTTTGTCGTCGCTGAAATAGAGCTTATTGCCCACACGAATTTTACGAGCGGGATCTACCAATACATCCCAAAGTTTAGCCTCATGGTTGAGTTCGCGCAAGAGGAATACTTCTATCTTGGCGCCGGTTTTTTCTTTGCAGCCATACATTCGTGCAGGAAATACCTTGGTGTTGTTAAAAACAAAAGTATCGCCGTCATCGAAGTAGTCTATCAAATCTTTAAAAATACGATGTTCAATTTTTCCGGTATCTCGATGCAACACCATCAGGCGGGACTCGTCGCGTTCTTTGGAAGGGTATTGTGCGATAGATTCTTTACCTATGTTATAATTGAAATGTGATAATTTTGACCTCATGTCTGGTATTTAACTTGGTTAAAAACAGTAAAACGTCGAATTGGGAACTATAATTGGGCGCAAAAATAAAATAATAATTAAAAAACCTAATTAATACTATACTATTTTTCTTTTGTTTCGAAATTGATACGTTAAAAAGTAGTATTTGGCAGAAAAAACATTCTGTTTATCCAAAAAGTTTTATTACTTACGGTATTTGTTCGACTTTTGATTCGTATTCTGAGTAACTTTCGTTTTTAAATAGTTCTTCGCGATGACCGCTATCCTAAAAGTGATTTCTGAAAGTGCTACGCAAGCGCTACAACAACTGCTCAACAACAAGTTGCGCTCTTTCCTTACATTGTTGGGCATCACCATTGGCATCTTTTGTATCATCGCCGTTAAATCGTCCATTAACTCATTGGAGGATAATATTCGGGGCAGCTTAGAGCAGTTAGGTAACGATGTGGTGTATATAGATAAAATGCCTTGGGACGAAGACCCCGGCATGAGTTATTGGAAGTATATGCGCCGACCGGAAATTTCGTATGACGACTATAAAGCCGTTGCAGAAAAGGTTAGTTCGGCACAGTTGGTTACGTTCTCCGTTTTTTCGATTGGCAAAACCTTGAAGTTTCAAAAAAATGCCGTGCAGAATGCTGTGATGATTGCAGTAACCGATCAATACGATCGTATCTTCAATTTGCAGTTTGAGAAAGGCAGATTCTTCTCTTCATTAGAGTATCACACGGGTGCACGCCAAGTAGTGTTGGGCAATGTTGTTGCGGAACAATTATTCGGTACATTAGACCCCATCGGGCGTACCATAAAAATGGATGGGATTCCGATTCAAGTAATTGGCGTATTGAAAAAGTCGGGCAAGAACTTATTGGACCCCATCAATTTTGACGATTGCTTCGTATTGTCATACACTTTTGCAAAGTATGGCATCGGTATTCAGATTGATAATAACACTTCGTTGAACGCCAAGGCTGCTTCAGGAGTTTCTTTGGCGCAACTACAAGATGATGTGATAGGTACGCTGCGTGCCGAGCGCAGAATAAGACCTACTGAAGAAAATAATTTTGCGGTAAACGAACTTTCCATGATTTCTGGTTTGCTGAATAATGTATTTGGTGTAATGAATTTAGCCGGTTTCATTATCGGTATTTTTGCCCTCATCGTGGGTATGTTTAGCGTTGCCAATATTATGTTCGTATCGGTAAAAGAGCGTACTAATATTATTGGGATTAAAAAGGCACTTGGGGCACAACGATTCTTTATTTTGCTCGAATTCTTGATAGAATCAATAATTCTATGTATTATTGGGGGGATAATCGGGCTGTTGTTGGTGTACGCCGTAGTGACGATTGTTTCAAACCTCCTCGACTTCAAAATATACCTCTCCTTTAACAATATTATGTGGGGCGTGCTTACCTCCATTTTAGTCGGTATCCTCTCCGGAGTTATTCCTGCTCTTCAAGCCGCAAAAATGGATCCGGTAGAAGCTATACGCGCATAATTGCCTGAATATCAATTTTGGTATAAACTTTGCGCTATACGTTAGGCATAGCCCGAAACTACACTATAATAACGTAAATTACATGAGAAAATGCTTCCACACGAATTTTTTCGATGGGGTAACACTACGCTAATCACTTTCGTAGTTTGCATGATGGCATTGTTGGCAGGCTCTACGCCCCTCAATGCCCAATCAGCGTTTGCCGTAGCTGCAACAGATACCACCATTTGTGCTGGTAATGAAGTAAAACTATACGCCGTCGGCGGTACAGATTTTATTTGGAAAAATGCAAACGGCGATGTTGTTGCAACGGACATCAACCAGATAACAGTTACACCTTCAATCACAACCACCTATTTCCTTATGGGTACACTCAATGGCGTGATGCAGTCTGCTTCGCTTACCATCGTAGTTTTACCCTATCCTGTTATTACAAACAGCCCTAACGACATTATCTATAATTGCTCCAATGAATTAGTGGAAGTAACTTATACACTTGCTGAGGCTTTTACAGGATACCAAATTCAAACCGTAGGTGCAAGTTATTCTAATGATATACAAAGTGGTACTCAATTAACATACAAAGTGCAACCCAATATTGGCACGAGCCAAGTTGTTACTACTTTTTATGGAGCTAATGGCTGTTTGGTACGCGATACATTCCTCATTCTACAACCGCCTAATTGCGATGGGGATACAACCATTATTATAGTAGTGCCACCAGATGTGTCTACTGATACTTGCTTGAATACCATCATCAATAATTTTCCTAACCCTGTTGATACGGCTTATATTTGTGAAACCAACCCAAATGTTGATATTGTTATAAATGATAGTACAAGTTGTATTACCATTATTCCGCACGATAATTTTTTGGGTACTGATACCGTCTGCGTTGTACACTGCGATTTAATAAACCCTACTGATTGTGATACCACCATCATCATTATCATAGTGATACCACCCGATGCACCCGAAGTAGATACCGTATATATTAATGTGCCGGGCAATATGGGTGCTACACAAGTTTGTCTAACAGAAGTGCTTTCTTTCGGTGATGCAGTTGGTTCAACAGGTGTGTGTGGAACACCATCGGAAAATTTCAATGTAACTACCTATACTGGGCTGCCTTGTGTTTCTATACTTCCTAATCAAAATTTTGTTGGTACAGATACACTTTGCGTAGTGATGTGCAATACCATTGAGCCGTTTGTTTGCGATACTACCTATATTATTGTAACGGTGGATAGTAATAATGGCGGTGGCACACCGGGTAGTCAAGTAGATACCGTTTCGGTAACTATACCCCCAATCATACCTACTGAAGTATGTTTGGGAGAAACCTTAGACCTGACAGGACCCATCCTCACCATCAACGTTTGTGAAGACAATGCTAATACTGTTGATGTTGTTTTAAACGAAATGACAGGATGTGTTACGCTCGACCCTGCGGATAACTTTATCGGTACAGATACGGTTTGTATAATATTTTGTGATAATGCAACCCCCCAAGTGTGCGATACAACCTACATCATCGTAACCATATTGCCAACTACTCCAACAGACATTGATACCGTCTATGTGAGCATTCCATCTGAAGGTATCGCACAAATTTGTTTGGATTCAACCATTCAACTTTCCGGACCACCTACCTTGGCGTTTTTATGCGCCAGCGATGAAAACGTTGATATTACGGATGGCAGCACTATCAACTGCGTTAATCTTAATCCTGCAGATGGTTTTATTGGTACTGATACACTTTGCTATGTATTCTGCGATAGCGGTGTGCCGCAAGTTTGCGACACCACTTACATTATCGTTACGGTCATACAAGCCTTGGATACGTTCATCGTCGTAGGTCCGCCAATTGTACCTTCTGACACTTGTTTGGTAAATATACTTTCAGGTGGGCAGGTATCATATTGGACATTCTGCGATAGCACGGAGGTAAATTTATTTAATTTTGATATAGATACTAGTGGGTGTGTTTCTATCAATCCGCCCGATACAACTTATGGCGGAATAATAGATACGCTCTGTATAGTGGTATGTGATACTACCGTTGTGCCAATCAACTGTGACTCTATAATTATAATCGTTGTCATACCGCCAATAACCCAACCCAACGATACGGTTTATACCCAAATTCAAACTTATGGTACTACCACTTATTGTTTCGATGGGGTAGTATCGCTACCTGATACCATCACCAACACGTATATTTGTGGTGAGGATATTTCAGCTGTTGATATTTCAGTCATTCAGGATTCGCTCAGTTGTGTACTCCTCACACCGGCGCAAGGTTTTGTAGGTATTGATACTGCCTGCGTTATGTTTTGTGATGAAACCGGACCATTGCCAAATTGTGAAGTAACATATATCATCATAACCGTACTGCCTCCGGCAGATACACTACATATTACAATACCTTATCATTCGACAGATACAATTTGTTTTGATTCGACCGTTTTGGAATTTCCGGCAGATGTCGTTACAGCGAATTTCTGCGGCTTAGGCAACCCAAATACCGTAGGTGTTACCACTTTATTCGGCTTAGATTGTATCATCGTTCAAGCTGCTGAAGGCTTCTATGGAGTTTCAGAAGATACAGTTTGTGTAATAAATTGTTATAGTTCAAGTAATACTATTTGTGATACAACGTACATCATATTTACAGTAGAATCACCTTGTATACCGCTATTCCCTGAAGACAATGTAGTGTTTAACGAAGAAAATTGTGATAACGGAACAGTATCTTTCTGTACTAATATTCCAGCAGCAAATATCACTAATTATCAAATATTGTTAAATGACGAACCGTTCACAGGCTCTGCAACTACTTGCAATGATTCCCTCATTGCCTTAACGCTACCCGAAGGGGTGCATCATCTTGTTGTTCGAGATCTCACGGTTGGGTGTACAGATTCAGCTACAGTTATAGTGGCTTGTCAGTTACTACAAATAGATACTACCGTTACTATTGGAACAAGCGATACAATATGTTTATCTGATTACGGCATCAACGGGCCTTTCACAAGTATTACTAATACTTGCCCAGAAGGATCGGGTACAAACGTCAATTTTGCCATTGATACAATTACCGGATGCATCATCTATGAGGGTTTGACAATAGGCACAGATACCGCTTGTTTGGAAGTGTGTTTATCACCAAATGTTTGTGTGCCAATTTTGGTAATTGTAACTGCTGTGCCGGATTGCTTTAGCTTTATCGTACAGGAAAATGTCACCGTTTTAACGAACGACTGCAACGGCTTGTCGCCAGCATGTATTGATTTTGCTTTTGTACAAGCGAGTGTTTATACAGTAACGGCTAATGGCTCGCCGATAACGCCTACAGCATGTAATAATGGAGCAGGCACAAGTTTTGATTTGCCGATAGGCCAAACACAACTCATTTTTACACACATTACTACAGGCTGTGCGGATACCGTATCTGCATTTATCAGTTGCTTAGGTCCCGAAATCGTTATAGATACTATTAACGTTGGTGAGGTGGATACTTTCTGCGTAGATACTTCGCAACTGCTGGGCAACTTTGTCAGCTTGACAAATATCTGTCCGGAAGAGTCGGGCGAGAACGTGTTATTTACCATTATACCAAATACTAATTGTGTAATATTTGAAGGATTGACGAGTGGCGTTGACACCGCTTGCCTTGTCGCTTGCGACGATTTAGGCTTCTGTGATACAACATACTTTATCGTTTTTGTAAATGATACGCTTACGCCGCCGGGCAATCCGCCCCTGGCCTTCCCCGATGTAGATACTACGAGCATGAATGATACGCTGCGGGTATGTATTTTAGCAAATGATATTTTAAATGCAGACAGCGTTTCGATATTTATCATATCACAGCCGCTAAACGGGCAAGTATTCCTTAACCCGAATGATTCATGTTTGACATACGTGCCGGCCTTAGATTATTGCGATAACAACTTGCCCGATTCATTTACGTATGCGATTTGTAACGATGTGGGTTGTGATACAACAATGGTATTAATTAATATTCCTTGCGATACCGTGCCACCAACTCCAACTGAGTTTACGATTTACAACGGCTTTTCGCCAAACGGTGATGGAACAAATAACTACTTCCATATAGATGGAATAGAGGAGTTCCCTGATAATGAATTGCTTATTTATAATCGTTGGGGCAACCAAGTACATCACGCCAAGCCATATCATAATGATTGGGATGGTAAATGGGATGGCAAAGATTTGCCGGATGGTACATACTTTTATTATCTGCGCCTAAACCACGACAGATACCCCAAACCTTTTAAAGGTTGGTTACAAATACACCGATAAAATTTTTGTTTGAAAACTTTATATGCGCCTATGCTTTTGTATGGGCGCATTAATTTTTACACCATATCTTTGCCAATATCACGTCGAAAATACTTCCCTTCAAAATGAATTTGTTCAGCATTTTTAAGTGCAATATACAGGGCATCTTGCATTGTGTTAGCAAGTGCAGTAACTGCTAATACGCGCCCACCATTAGTTACAATTTGCCCGCCAGTAATGGTAGTGCCTGCATGAAAAATTAGGCTATCATCTATATCGGTCAACCATTCAATGATGTCACCTTTACGATAATCCTCCGGATAACCACCTGCAACAAGCATAACACTTACGGTGGCTTGTTCAGAAACGTTGATATTTACATTTGACAAATTTCCTTGAGCGGTTTGTATAAACACATCAACTAAATCATTTTGAATACGTGGAATAATAACCTCTGTTTCGGGGTCGCCCAGCCGACAATTATACTCAATCACATAAGGATCGCCTTGTACGTTTATCAAGCCAAAAAATATAAATCCGGTATAGTCAAAACCTTTTTCTTGAATACCGCGCAATGTGGGTTGAATGATACGCGCATCAACTTTTTTCATCAATTCGGCATCAACAAATGGTACAGGAGATACGGCACCCATGCCGCCGGTATTCAAGCCCGTATCACCTTCACCCACGCGCTTGTAATCTTTTGCTTCTGGCAATAACTGATACGATTTTCCGTCCGTCAATACAAAAACAGAAAACTCAATCCCTGTCAAAAATTCTTCAATGACAACACGTTTGCCAGCTTCGCCGAATTTTCCAGAAAGCATTAGCCGCAATTCTGCTTGTGCTTCATAGTGTGTCTGACAAATAATGACGCCTTTGCCTGCTGCCAAACCATCAGCTTTTAACACCACTGGCAACGGGTGGTTTTCAACATAAACTAATGCTTCGGTGAGCTGATTTGCTGTAAACTCTGCATACTTTGCGGTAGGAATTTGATAGTTTTGCATAAATGATTTGGCGAAAGCCTTACTTCCTTCTAACATCGCTCCTTGCTGCGATGGCGCAATAATGGCAATATTTTTCAAAGCAGTATCTTGTCTAAAATAATCACAGATTCCCGCAACCAGCGGTGCTTCGGGTCCTACCACCACCAACGAAATATCGTGTTGAATACAAACCTGCCTTATGGCTTCAAAATTCTCGGGTTGGATGGCGATGTTTTGTCCCACTTTTGCGGTGCCTGCATTACCTGGCGCAATAAATAATTGTTGGCAAAGCGGGCTTTGTTTTAGTTTCCAAGCCAATGCGTGTTCGCGCCCTCCTGCGCCGATGAGAAGTATATTTGACATAAATTGTGTGGTTTTGCTTTTTTTGTGGCAACGTTTAACGGAGTTGCAAAAGTAGTGATTTTTATTTTTTAAAAATATTAACTAATCTACTATGGACATAAAAACATTCATTCGTTCTGTAAGCTAATTTTCAAAAAAATTTTAACTTTATAATCCTTTGCTTTGTAAAAGTGGATTTTAAAACGAATATTTGCTTAACTTTGTGACATTAAAAATATTAGTAAACACAAATAATTATCATGAATAAAATTTTTACAATACTTGCAATTCTGATACTTTCATGCGTTTGTGCTTATAGCCAAACACCTGTAAAAAAAACAATTTTACAAGCATTTTGGTGGGATTATGAAAATAATAATTATCCGGCAGGCTGGGCAAACTATTTAGCCGATTTAGCTCCTCGACTTCGTTCAATTGGGGTTGATGCCGTCTGGATTCCGCCTTCCACAAAAGGAGGAAACGGTACTGCTGATGTGGGATATGGAATATTCGACCATTATGACTTGGGCGATAAATTTCAGAAAAACACAACAAAAACTCGATTGGGAACAAAAGACGAACTGCTTCGCATGATTGCCATCATGCACGCCAATGGCATCGAAGTAATTCAGGATGTAGTGCCTAACCACACTTACGGCGCGGGTAGTTACAATGGTAGTGGCGGGCAGGATCCCACTGCTTGGGGAGGCGACCTTTGGAAAAATTTTCGCTATGCTGCATTTGAAACGCCGGTTACCGACGAGTCTGCTACCGATTACTTGGCACGCAAAGGTAGGTTTTATAAAAACTGGCAAAATTTCCACCCTAACCCGGGCGATAATTGCTCAAGCGGCGATATTTGTTCTGCTTTTTTCGGTCCAGATAATTGCTACAATTCTGGTGCGTCCGGTATAAGCAGTAATGCAACATACAACCCTACACAAACTTCGACCTATATGCGCGATAGCTACCGTAATTGGTTGATTTGGTATAAAAAACAAACTGGTTTTGATGGTGTTCGTTTAGATGCCGTCAAACATTTTGAATATGATGCTAGCGAAGATTTTTTGTACAATATGCAGTTTACTGCGTCATGGGCAAGTGGCGGTAATGCCATGCCTGCAGTTGGCGAATTTGTGGGCAGCACAGGGCAATTAGACGGTTGGTGCAACTCTGTAATGAATCGTGCGGGCACTTTCGATTTTAACTTGCGTGCATTTGGCGGTTCTGGTGGATTGTACAGTATGATTTACGGTAATGGTGGTTATGATATGGGTAGCCTTCCAGCTGAGCAACAATCGAATCGTTATGTGGACATAAGCGGTCAGCGCATTCATCGTACTGTGCCGTTTATTAATAATCATGACACCTATCGCCCACAATTATCAGGTGGAAATATATCAGGTTGGAATAGCGGCTCGGAGTTGTCGCCTCATGTTGATATTCGCGAACCTCGCCTCGCAGCGGCTTATGCTGTAATGGTGGCAATGGATGGCAATCCACAAATATTTTTTGAAGATGTATTTAATATAGCAAATACCAGCAAGCGATTAACACATTTACCAAATAATACTACCGATTTACCTGAAAACTCGGATATTGCTAATATCATCAGAGCACATGGCGCATTCAATTTTAAGGCTGGCGATTATTTTGTGCGAAGTGCAGAGTCAAGGTTTTGGAACAGTATTACTTCTGATAGGTCAGATGATGACTATATTGTGATAGAGCGTGGCGGTAAAGCAATCATAGGTGCAACCGACCAATGGAATATCGACCAAGATGCGTGGATAGATACAGATTTTGCATTAGGTACAGTATTACGGGATTACTCCGGAGGTATTACTACTACTACCACAGTATTAGGTCCTGAATCGGGAGGCACAGGTAAAAATCGCGTTAATATAAAAACCAAAGCGGTGGGCTATCCATCTTATACGTATTCTACTTCTTACACAGATCATGGCGTGCAATATCATGGGTTCTCCATTTGGGCACCAGATGGCATGAGCATCAATTACACACCATCACGCGCTGTAAGTACCACGCAAGAATGGGAATTGGATAATGATTTAGGTGACAGCCATTGTTCCTCACTTCGGCAAGGAGGCAGAACGCCTGACAATAAGTGCTATTGGCGCGTTGCCGGGCGGGTATTTGCTGCTGCCGGAACGAGCATCAACGTACAAGGAACTTTAGGTGGTTCAACAAGTTTAACCGTAGGTGTTTTTAATAACAATGGTTTGTTAGTGAGCAGTAACGCAGGTACTTCATCGCCAATTAGTGTTAATTATGCTGTACCAAGTACGGGTTGGTACAGTATAAAAGTTCGTAATACAAGCTGTACCACCGGCCAAAAGAGTTTCGTTAAAGTGACCTACCAAGCACCGGCAAATGTATCTACATCGAGCTATCCGGCGCAATATCCTGCCAACGTTTATGTTTGGAATGGCAATGCAAATACTACCGATTGGAGCGATTGTAATAACTGGGAGGACGGACGTATTCCGCCAACATCAGGCTGCGCCTATACAGTTGTGGTGCCGAATTGTACCTGCAATGCTATGTTGCCGACGCTGCCTGCCGATTGTATGCCTACAGTCATAAATGAGTTAGGAGCAACAGTTTCTTTGGATGCATCGCTGATTAGTTTTGCGGCAACGGTGAAAAATAAAAATGCCCACTTAACGTGGAAAGTAACTTCTGAAGAAGATGTGAAGGAATATGAAGTAGAGAAATCTTTAGATGCTTCGCAGTTTGATGCTATTGCTACTGTTCCGGCAAGGCAAAATTCGCAAACTATAAATACATACGAATATACAGATGAGCAATTTAAACAAGATGCGTATTATCGTTTAAAAATACTTTCTTACAACGGAGAAATACAGTACAGCAACACCTTATTTTTACCTTACAAAGAAAGCAGAATATTCAATGTAGTACCTAATCCAGCAACTGCCGATGTGACGCTTGTAGCGTCACAAAATTTTGATAATACACAACTAGTTCGAGTGCAACTTATCGGCATAAACGGGCAAACACTTCTATCACAAACCGGAACTATTAGTACACTAAATATATCTTTGAACGAAATTTTGCGAAACAACCCAAAAGGTTTATACATCGTCAATGTATTTGATAATAATAAGTTGGAGAGCATCAAATTATTAAAGCATTAAAAGTACTATGTGTTTAAAAATACCAATAAAAAAAGTAACTACTTTTGGAAATTGTTTTTTATCATTGTGGCGAAATAACCCGAATCAAAACTTAATTACTTATTAACTAATAATTTAAAACAAAATGAAGAAATTACTAACATTACTCGTGATCGTGCTTGTCAGCACGAATATTTTTGCACAAGCTGGTAGCTGGTATATCGGTGGTTCAGTTGGCTTTAACTCCCAAAATGATACAGATAATACTGGTCTGGGCAAGGTAGAAACTAAAGATTCACAATGGGATTTTTCTCCCGAAATTGGTACATTCTTAACTAATAACATCCAATTAGGTGTTGGGTTAAACTTTGGTGGAGGAACAACCGACATCACTGTTGGTTCTGTAAGCTCAAAAGTAAAAAACTCTAATATTGGTGCTACATTGTATGGTCGTTATTTCTTTAGAGAAGGAGAAACTTTCCGCCCTTTTATCGGCTTGAATATTCCTTTTACTACGGGTAAAACCACACAAGAAAGTGTACAAGATATTAAAAATAATGCATTTGGAGTAAATGCCAATGCAGGTTTTGCTTATGCCTTATCTTCTCGCGTAGCGGTAGTAGGTTCAGTAGGATTTTTAGGTTATACTTCTTCAAAACAAACACAAGGATCAATTGAAGACACTTCAAATGGTTTTAAATTCTTAGCCAATACACTTGGCTCGCCGTTTAACGTAGGTATATACTACACGTTATAATTTTTAATTATATGAAAATGTTTAAGGTTTTTTTATCCTAAACATTTTCATAGTTTATTTAACATAAATCCTACTCGCCGTCAGGTTGGGTAGGATTTATCATTTTTTAAGCAAATACTAACATTTTTTATACAAATACAAGCAACCAATGTAAACTTTAGCTTCAAATAATTATTTTTTAAGCCGTAAAAATTGCAACTTTGCCCTGTCCTTTGTACAATGAATTTTTTTAAATTGTTTATCTAAATAAAATACGACATGGCAGAAATTATCCGTATGCCGCGCATGAGCGATACAATGGAAGAAGGGAATATAGTGGCGTGGCTAAAAAAAGTCGGAGATAAAATTAAACCCGGAGATGTACTCGCCGAGGTAGAAACGGACAAAGCCACAATGGATTTAGACAGCTACCAAGAAGGGACATTGCTCTACATCGGCGTAGAGAAAGGAACGATTCCGGTAAATGGCATCCTTGCCATTATTGGCAAAGAAGGGGAGGATTATCAACACCTGCTAAAAGAAACTTCACCTGCTCCGACTAATAATCGAAATGGGAAACCGAATACACCAACCGAATCACCCGCTATAACACCCGACAAAGCATCTACATCGACAGTAGTTACTGAATCATCTACATCAGCAACACTACAAACTACCTCCGCACAGATTGCTACGGAGGGAGATATACGAACCAAAGCATCTCCACTGGCAAAATCATTAGCTAAAGAAGCCGGTATTAATGTTGCAAGCGTGACTGGCTCAGGGGAAGGCGGGCGTATCGTAAAACGCGATGTGGAAGCATTTATCGAAAATAAACCTGCTGGACAGTCAGCAAATGTTCAAACAAAAACTACTGCACCGTTAGCGAGTGGCGGATATGAAGATGTGCCGCTTTCGCAGATGCGAAAAGCAATAGCACGCCGATTAGGTGAAAGTAAATTTAGCGCACCACACTTCTATCTTACTATCGAAGTGAACATGGATAAAGCCATTGCTACCCGAGATAGTATTAATGCCATGATAGCGCCGGCAAAAGTATCCTTCAATGATTTAGTTATTAAATCGACAGCTGCTGCGCTGAAAAAACATCCCAACATCAATTCATCGTGGATGGGTGATGCCATTCGCCGTAATCACGACATCAACATTGGCGTTGCGGTAGCAGTAGATGAAGGCTTGGTTGTGCCAGTAGTCAATCATGCGGATACAAAAACCTTATCCCAGATCAATACTGAAGTGCGAGCGTTAGTGGCAAAAGCGAAAGAACGTAAGTTGCAACCGCAAGAGATGCAAGGCAATACGTTTACTATTTCTAATTTGGGAATGTTTGATATTGACGAGTTTACAGCTATCATCAATATGCCAGATGCGTGTATTTTAGCAGTAGGTTCAATAGTTGAAAAACCTATTGTGAAGAACGGGCTGATTGTAATTGGCAATCTGATGAAAGTTACCCTCTCATGCGACCACCGCGTTGTGGACGGCGCAATGGGGGCGCAATTCTTGCAAACGCTCAAAGGCATATTAGAAGATCCAATCCGAATGATTGTATAAAAAAATACTGAATTGCGATGGGTGTTTCTATCGCAATTTGTTTTTTATAAAACATGATATTTTAACTCGTAGCTATTAATTCCGAATTCCATAATTTTTTAATTGAAGATAAATGAAAGTAGATGTTATTATAGGGTTGCAATGGGGCGATGAAGGCAAAGGCAAAATCGTAGATTTCCTTGCCGATCAATATGCAGTAATTGCCCGATTTCAGGGAGGACCCAATGCAGGGCACACACTAAAATTTGACGGAAAGAAATTTGTGCTTCACACTATCCCCTCGGGCATTTTTCGTGAGGATAAATTAAACCTCATTGGCAACGGTGTGGTGATTGACCCCATAGCCTTAGAAAAAGAATTGCTGAACTTGCAGCTCATCAACTTAGATTATCATCCTCGATTGTTAGTAGCACGTAAGGCACATTTGATATTGCCCACGCATCGCTACTTAGATGCAGCATCGGAGGCGGCAAAAGGGAAGGAGAAAATTGGCTCTACCTTGCGCGGAATTGGACCAGCATATATGGACAAAACGGGACGCAATGGTTTGCGCGTGGGCGACATACACACTGCACACTTTGAGCAGCAGTATCAAACGCTCAAAGAAAAGCATTTGAGCATGCTAAAAATGTTCCCACCTATTTTGTTCAACTTGCAAGAGGAGGAGGATAACTTTTTTAGCAGCCTGAAAGCGTTGCGCCAATTGCAAACGGTAGATGGTGAATATTTTATCAACAATGCCTTACAATCAGGGAAGCATGTGTTAGCCGAAGGCGCACAGGGTGCTATGTTGGATATTGACTTTGGTACATACCCGTTTGTGACATCGTCCAATACCGTTACGGCAGGTGTATGTAGTGGGTTGGGTGTAGCTCCGCAAAAAATAAATCGCGTAATTGGTATTTCAAAAGCATATTGCACACGCGTAGGGGGCGGGCCATTTCCTACAGAGTTAAATGATGAAGTTGGTGAACGCATCCGACAAGAAGGGAATGAATTTGGCTCCACAACGGGTCGTCCGCGCAGATGTGGTTGGATAGATATTCCACAATTAAAATATACAATTATGATAAACGGTGTTACCGAAATTGCCCTCACTAAAGTGGATGTATTGAATATGTTTGAAGAAATTGGTGTAGCAACGCATTATCAATATCATAATCAGATATCGGATGCATTGCCTTACAGTCTGACGACAACACAAATACAACCCTTGTTTCAGTCGCATAAAGGTTGGCAACAATCGCTGCAAGGTATCACTGCTTTTGAACAGTTTCCGGAAGCACTTACAACATTTGTGGCGAGTTTAGAATCCGCTCTTGGCGTTCCGATAAGTATGGTTTCTACTGGCGCAGAACGTGATAGTTTGGTAGTGCGCTGATGTATATTTTATTTCTACACAATTACCCGCGTAGGCAGTATCAAGCGCAAGCGTTCAATGCAATAATCCACATCAGCAATACTGTTATAATGTGAGAATGAAAAACGGATAGTTTTACGGTCAGGGTCGCCACCAATGGCTTGTATGACGTGCGAGCTACCCTCTGCACCAGAGCTACATGCACTTCCACCCGACGCGCTAATGCCATGAATATCTAAATTGAGCAACAATAGATTTCCTTTCGGGGAAGGAGGAAACGATACACTCAAAACAGTATAAAGGGAATGCCCAGTGATGTCACCGTTAAATGAAATATCTTCAAAATAGGTATCTAACTTTTCCATCATATAATTACGAACTGTCACAATTTTTTGCACTCGCTCTTCCATTTGGTCGGTTGCCAGTTGTAATGCTTTTGCCATACCTACAATGCCGTATAAATTCTCAGTTCCACCACGCATATTGCGCTCTTGTGCGCCGCCATCTATGAATGGTTTTATGCTTGCTCCTTGCCGAATATACACAAAACCAACGCCTTTGGGTCCGTGAAATTTGTGGGCAGCACCCGATAAAAAATGAATAGGGATAGTAGAAACATCAATTGCAAAATGCCCGATAGTTTGCACTGAATCCGAATGGAATAAGGCATTGTATTGTTGGCAAATTGCGCCAATCGCAGCCATATCAATCATAGTGCCGATTTCATTGTTGGCATGCATAAGCGAAACCAATGTCTTTTGGTTTGATTGTACTAATGCAGCTTCCAAATCTGATAGACGGATGTGTCCCAACTCATCAACGGGTAAAAGTGTTATTTTAACACCTTCTTGTTGTAATACAGCTAAGGTATGCAGTACGCAATGGTGTTCGGTGGCTGTACTGATGATATGTTTTATGCCCAAGTCGCGTACCGCACATTTCAGCACCATATTATTTGATTCAGTGCCTCCTGATGTAAAAAACACTTCGCTGATGGATGCACCAATACAGGTTGCTATTGTTTTGCGAGCCTCCTCTATCAGGGCGCGAGACTTGCGTCCTTCGGCATGAATGGATGACGGGTTGCCGTAGTTATTTTCCATAACATCCAACATGGCAGCTATTACATCCTGACAGATGGGTGTTGTAGCGGCGTTATCAAAATATACTCTTTTACTCATAGTGCAGGTTGGTTAAGGCTAAAATAAAATTGCAATTACTTTTTTAAGTTTATAGATAATGTCCCATATCGCGTTTTTTGATTTGATGGTACATTTCATTGACAGAATTTGGCGGGATTATAATTGGGATGCGCTCTACAACTTCGATGCCGTGTTCTTGCAAGGCTGCAACCTTTAGCGGGTTATTAGTTAAAAGCTTTACAACATGAATATTCAAAATATTTAGTATCTCTACGGCATCGTCATAATTGCGTTCATCTGCCGCAAAGCCTAAGTGTGTATTGGCAGTAAGCGTGTCATACCCGTTGTCTTGAAGGTTATATGCACGTAATTTATCCACTAAGCCAATACCTCTGCCTTCTTGTCGTAAATAAATTAACACTCCCTTTTCTTCGTTACATACAGCTAAGGATCTGTGTAGCTGTTCGCCACAATCGCAACGCAATGAGCCAAAAATATCGCCGGTCATGCACTCCGAATGGAGGCGCGTCAATACAGGCTCGGTAGTATCCAAATCGGGGTGTACCAATACAATGTGGGGCAGCCCGCCTTTGCTATTTGCAAAAGCCATAATCTGAAACTCACCATGCACGGTGGGTAAGTGAGCGGTTACTAACGGTGAAAATAAAGCGTTGGAAGCTATCAAAATAATTATCCCATTTAAGATTGTTATGCAAAATTACAATATTTTTTGGGTTTAACAAAGGCGCAACGGTTACAATAAAGAGTACATCCGTTACTCGAAAAATAAAATGTATTTGTCTGAAAAAGCTATTAATTCATCTAATAATGTCAACACCTATCCCATAAATCAAGAATAAAGTCACTTTTTTATACAACAATATAACACAGAATCGTATTATATTGCACGGGGTTTGACTTCAAACTATAATATTTATAATAAACAAAGAAATAACAATGTTTTCAAAAAATGAGTTTCAAAAGTATGCTACCAAACATTTGGGCATGAATAGTATGCACTTAGAAAAATATGCCGAAGTAACAGGTAGTGCGGCGCAAGAAATTATCGGTTTCACACCAAACGTCATAGAAGAACGACAGATGAACATTGTCGGGTTGGATGTATTTTCGCGCTTGATGATGGACAGGATTTTGTTCTTGGGCGTACCGATAAACGATTATGTTGCCAATGTAGTGCAAGCACAACTTCTATTCTTGGAGTCAACTGACCCTAAGCGTGATGTACAGATGTTTATTAACAGCCCGGGCGGGAGCGTTATTTCCGGATTGGGTATTTACGATACGATGCAGTACGTAACACCCGATGTAAGCACAATTTGTACGGGATTGGCGGCTTCTATGGGTGCTGTGTTGTTAGCTGCCGGAACTACCGGAAAGCGAACATGCCTATACCATAGCCGTGTAATGATACATCAGCCATTAGGCGGAATGCAAGGGCAGGTTTCGGATATGGAAATCTCCTATCGCTTAACTAAAGATTTACAGAAGCAGTTGTATGATATTTTAGCACATCATACCGCGCAACCGTATGACAAAATTGAAAAAGATTGCGACCGCGATAATTGGATGCGCTCGGAAGAAGCAAAAGAATATGGTTTGGTAGATGAGGTGTTGAGCCGTAACAATCCACGTAGCAAAACGACCAAGTCATAGTTTAAATAATACTTTTAAAAGTAAATGCGTAAGCAGCAATTCTGCTTACGCATTTTTTATTAGAAAATTTTTGACAACATTTTATAAATGCAAACGGCTTTTGCGCTCTAACAATTCTTCTTGGCTATCCACATGATCGGGGTCAGGAACGCAACAATCCACCGGACAAACGGCGGCGCATTGTGGCTCTTCATGGAAGCCTACACACTCGGTACACTTGTCAGGAACGATGTAGTAAAAATCGTTGCTAACAGGTGCTTGTTTAGCATCTGCGGATATCGCTACACCGGATTGCAACAAAAAATCGCCGGTTACGGTATTGCCGTCGGATATTGCCCATTCTACACCACCTTCATAAATGGCATTATTTGGGCATTCTGGCTCGCAAGCACCGCAGTTAATACATTCATCAGTAATTATTATTGCCATAAGTGCTATTTATGTTTATAATAAACCGGCTTTGGCAGATACGGCTAACATACGGTCAATGGAAGCGCGTCCTTGCTCAATCACCCAATCAGGAAGTATGATTTCCGGTTGTTCATATTTCATACAGAGGTACAATTTTTCTAATGTGTTTAGCTTCATGTGCGGACATTCGTTACAAGCACAGTTGTTATTCGGTGGTGCCGGAATAAATGTTTTGTTTGGCGATGAATTTTGCATTTGATGCAAAATGCCTGCTTCAGTAGCTACAATATACGATTGAGCAGTATCGCTGATAGTGTATTTCAAAAGTCCGGTTGTAGAGCCGATATAATCAGCCATATCCAAAATGTGTGGTTCACACTCGGGGTGGGCGATAAATTTCGCCTCAGGGTGGCGGAGTTTTAATTTTACAATTTGTTCTTTTGAAAAAATTTCGTGAACCATACACGCACCATTCCAAAGCACCATCTCACGCCCCGTTTTTTTGGTGAGGTATTGCCCCAAATTTTTATCGGGTGCAAATATAATAGGTTTATCTTTGGGTATGCTTTCGATAATTTGTACTGCATTGGTTGATGTGCAGCAAATATCCGTTAAGGTTTTTAGCTCAGCGGTGCAGTTGATATAACTTACCACTACGTGGTCGGGGTAGCGTTCTTTAAATTTTCTGAATAAGTGCGGCGGACAAGCATCGGCAAGTGAGCAGCCTGCTTTAAGGTCGGGCAGCACCACTTTTTTATGTGGCGATAGCATCTTAGCAGTTTCTGCCATGAAGTGTACACCCGCAAAAACTATCATATCCGCATCAGTTTGCGCTGCTTGTTGCGAAAGCCCCAAACTATCGCCGATATAATCGGCAATATCCTGAATGTCAGCATCTTGGTAATAATGTGCTAAGATAACAGCATTTTTCTCCTTTTTTAATTGCTGAATGGCTTCAAATAAATCAAGCGTTGGGTCAATGAATATATCCAAAAACCCATTTTTATTTAAAGTCTGTTGTGCTACGGTTATATCTTGCATACTTAAATTTAGCATTGTAAATTACGCAAAAGCTGTCGCCTCGTTACGTAATTTAATCTATAATAAAATAATCAACGCTTTTGTTCAATTCTGATAGTGTCTTTCTTTTCTGATTTTATATTTTTAACTTTCAGGGCAGTAGAATCTTTCTTTTCAGGTTTCAGATTTTTGGTTTTATCGGTTGCTTCCTCTACAGGTTTTCCGGCTAATTCGGGCTTGTAATAACCGCGAGTAGATGCGCCGTTTCCAGCACCAATAACATTGCCTGCACTATCTACTAATACGCCATTTTCTGCTATGAGTATTGAATCTTGCTCAATTAAATATTGCAATTCCCAATCGTTGCGCGGGCATGATAGCACTTCGTCCATGTCTGCGCCGAAAGGCGGAAATTGTTCTGCTTGTTTTTTGCGATATACTTTATCATTATACACTTTGTGTAAAAACTTTCCGCATACCGGTAGTGCTGTCCGCGAGCCTTGTCCGACTTCGGACCTGAAATGAACTGCTGGTGACGGTGCGCCTACCCATGCACCAACCACTACTGTTGGCGTATAGCCAATGAACCACCCGTCAGCTTGTGACTGACTTGTTCCGGTTTTGCCGGCAATGTTGTTAATGCCATAACCTAATGGTAATGCTTCGGCTGTACCTCTTCTTACTACTGCGGTGAGCAAATGTTGCATTACATCGGCAGTATGTTTGCTGATGATGCGCGGATATTTTGCGGTAGCATCGGGCGTACTTAAATCTAAAATTACTGTACCATCTTGGGCGACTATTTTTTCGATGATTCGAATGTCGGGGCGCAAACCACCATTGGCAAAGGTGCCATATACTTTTATCATGTCGTACAAGGTAGCATCTACTGCACCCAAGGCAATTGCTGGTACGCGCCTTACCTTGCTGGTGATACCCATATCGTTGGCTAATATGCGTGTGGAGTCAATGCCTCCTTTCATAATAACTTCTACTGCTACGCAGTTGATTGATTTGGCGATGCCACCTTCCATAGAATAGCGTCCGCCATACTTTTTGTCCACATTTTCGGGCTGCCAGTTATCATATTGGGGGTAGGTAGTTAATTGGTTAGGAAACATGGTACAAGGATCAATACCCTTCTCAATGGCGCGGGCATATACAATCGGCTTGAATGCGGAACCAACTTGGCGTTTCGCTTTCACACAATCGTATTGGAAGTACTTGTAATTTGTACCGCCCACCCAAGCCAATATTGCACCGTTTTTAGGATTCATGGCTACGAATCCGGCGTTAAGTAAGCAGAAATAATATTTGATAGAATCGCGGGGCGTCATTTTTTTAACTTCCTCTCCTTTGTCCCAACTAAAAACGGTCATCTCGGTTGGTGTATCAAAAACGGTTTTAATTTCTGCATCCGATTTGTTTTGCGTTTTGAGTTGCTTGTATCGCTCGGAGCGCACTATTTGTTCTTCGATGAACTTGTCGTCTGTCCAAGGTAATTCATCTTTCACACCTTTCCAATCGCGGTCAAAAGTTTTTTGTAATTCTTTGATATGCTCGGCAACGGCTTCTTCGGCATATCGTTGCATGTGCGAATCGAGTGTGGTATAAATCTTCAAGCCATCGTCATATAAATTGTAGCTTGAGCCATCTTGCTTTTTATGGTCTTTCATCAGTTCTTCAAACTCGCTGCGGAGGTGTTCTTTAAAATATCCCGCGATACCACCATAGTTTGTATCTTTTTGTATGTTCAACCCTAAGGCTAACTTTTGTAAGGAATCACTTTCGGCTTTGGGAAGCGGCGGGTCGCCATATTTTTCCATTTGTTTGAGCACTATGTTGCGGCGTTGTGTTGCCCGTTCTGGGTATTTTATTGGGTTGTAAAAGGTAGTGGCTTTTAGCGTGCCAATGAGTAGGGCCGCCTCTTCTTTTTTTAATTCTTTTGGGAGTACACCGAAGAAATGCCGTGCTGCGGCTTTTATGCCGAAAGCATTATCGCTAAACGGAACAGTATTAAGGTATAATTTCAGCAGTTCTTTTTTATCGTATATTTTCTCTAAGCGCCGCGCTATAATCATCTC